>NZ_BAAAPF010000031.1:0-37391 GCF_039531005.1 Streptomyces synnematoformans | reverse complement strand
CGCGGCGGCCGCGCCGGCCAAGCCCGCCGCCATGCCCGCCGCCGACCCGGCCGCGGGTCCCGAGCTGGTGCCCCTGAGGGGCCCGGCCGCCGCCGTCGCCAAGAACATGAACGCCTCGCTGGAGCTGCCGACGGCCACCTCCGTCCGCGCGGTCCCGGTGAAGCTCCTCTTCGACAACCGCATCGTCATCAACAACCACCTCAAGCGCGCCCGCGGCGGGAAGGTCTCCTTCACGCACCTCATCGGGTACGCGATGGTCCAGGCGATGAAGCAGATGCCGTCGATGAACCACGCCTTCGCGGAGAAGGACGGCAAGCCCACCCTGGTCAAGCCCGAGCACGTCAACCTCGGCCTGGCCATCGACCTGGTCAAGCCCAACGGCGACCGCCAGCTCGTCGTCGCGGCCATCAGGAAGGCCGAGACGCTCACCTTCTTCGAGTTCTGGCAGGCGTACGAGGACATCGTCCGCCGCGCCCGGGCCAACAAGCTGACCATGGACGACTTCGCCGGGGTGACGTGCTCGCTCACCAACCCCGGCGGCATCGGCACCGTGCACTCCGTGCCGCGGCTGATGCCCGGCCAGTCCATGATCCTCGGCGTCGGCGCGATGGACTACCCCGCCGAGTTCCAGGGCACCTCCCAGGACACCCTGAACAAGCTGGGCGTCTCCAAGGTGATGACGCTGACGTCGACGTACGACCACCGCGTCATCCAGGGCGCCGCCTCCGGCGAGTTCCTGCGAATCATGCACCAGCTGCTGCTGGGCGAGAACGACTTCTTCGACGACGTCTTCAAGTCCCTGCGCATCCCCTACGAGCCGGTCCGCTGGCTCCGCGACATCGACGCCAGCCACGACGACGACGTCACCAAGGCCGCCCGGGTCTTCGACCTGATCCACTCCTACCGGGTCCGCGGCCACGTGATGGCCGACACCGACCCGCTGGAGTACAAGCAGCGCAAGCACCCCGACCTCGACGTCAACGAGCACGGGCTGACGCTGTGGGACCTGGAACGCGAGTTCGCCGTCGGTGGCTTCGCCGGCAGGTCGATGATGAAGCTGCGCGACATCCTCGGCGTGCTGCGGGACTCGTACTGCCGCACCACCGGCATCGAGTACATGCACATCCAGGATCCGAAGGAGCGCACGTGGATCCAGGAGCGGGTGGAGCGCCCGCATGACACCCCGGAGCGCGAGGAGCAGCTGCGCATCCTGCGCCGGCTGAACGCCGCGGAGGCGTTCGAGACGTTCCTGCAGACGAAGTACGTCGGCCAGAAGCGCTTCTCGCTGGAGGGCGGCGAGTCCGTCATCCCGCTGCTGGACGCGGTCATCGACGCCGCCGCCGAGTCCCGCCTCGACGAGGTCGTCATCGGCATGGCGCACCGCGGCCGGCTCAACGTGCTGGCGAACATCGTCGGCAAGTCGTACGCGCAGATCTTCCGCGAGTTCGAGGGCAACCTCGACCCGAAGTCGATGCACGGCTCCGGCGACGTGAAGTACCACCTGGGCACGGAGGGCACCTTCACCGGCCTGGACGGCGAGCAGATCAAGGTCTCCCTCACCGCCAACCCCTCCCACCTGGAGGCCGTGGACCCGGTGCTGGAGGGCGTGGTCCGCGCCAAGCAGGACATCATCGGCAAGGGCGGCACGGACTTCACCGTGCTGCCGCTGGCGCTGCACGGCGACGCCGCGTTCGCCGGCCAGGGCGTGGTCGCCGAGACGCTCAACATGTCGCAGCTGCGCGGCTACCGCTGCGGCGGCACGGTGCACGTCGTCATCAACAACCAGGTCGGCTTCACCGCCCCGCCGGAGTCCGCGCGCTCCTCGATGTACGCCACGGACGTGGCCCGCATGATCGAGGCGCCGATCTTCCACGTCAACGGCGACGACCCCGAGGCCGTCGTGCGCGTCGCCCGGCTGGCCTTCGAATACCGCCAGGCGTTCAACAAGGACGTGGTCATCGACCTCATCTGCTACCGCCGCCGCGGGCACAACGAGGGCGACAACCCGCAGTTCACCAACCCGCAGATGGTCGAGCTGATCGACAAGAAGCGCTCGGTGCGCAAGCTCTACACCGAGTCGCTGATCGGCCGCGGCGACATCACCATGGAAGAGGCCGAGCAGGCCCTGCAGGACTTCCAGGGCCAGCTGGAGAAGGTCTTCACCGAGGTACGGGACGCCACCGAGACGCCCGCGCCGGCCGAGGTGCCGCCGCACGCGCTGCCCGGCTTCCCCGTCGCCATGGACACGGCCGTCTCCGCGGAGGTCGTCAAGCGGATCGCCGACTCCCAGGTCAGCCTGCCCGACCAGGTCTCGGTGCACCCGCGGCTGCTGCCGCAGCTGCAGCGCCGGGTCTCGATGGTCGAGGACGACACGATCGACTGGGGCATGGGCGAGACGCTGGCCATCGGCTCGCTGCTGATGGAGGGCACCCCGGTCCGGCTCTCCGGCCAGGACTCCCGGCGCGGCACCTTCGGCCAGCGGCACGCGGTGCTCGTCGACCAGAAGACCGGCGAGGACCACACCCCGCTGAACTACCTCGCCCCCGACCAGGCCCGCTACAACGTCTACGACTCGCTGCTCAGCGAGTACGCGGCGATGGGCTTCGAGTACGGGTACTCGCTGGCCCGCCCCGACTCCCTGGTCCTGTGGGAGGCGCAGTTCGGCGACTTCGTCAACGGCGCGCAGACCGTCGTCGACGAGTTCATCTCCTCCGCCGAGCAGAAGTGGGGCCAGTCCTCCGGCGTCGTGCTGCTGCTGCCGCACGGCTACGAGGGCCAGGGCCCGGACCACTCCTCGGCCCGTATCGAGCGGTTCATGCAGCTCTCCGCGCAGAACAACATGACCGTCGCGATGCCCTCGCTGCCGTCGAACTACTTCCACCTGCTGCGCTGGCAGGTCCACAACCCGCACCACAAGCCGCTGGTCGTCTTCACCCCGAAGTCGATGCTGCGGCTGAAGGCGGCGGCGTCGCGGACGGCCGAGTTCACCTCGGGCGGCTTCCGGCCGGTCATCGGCGACGACTCCGTCGACCCGGCCGCGGTCCGCAAGGTCGTCTTCTGCTCCGGCAAGGTCTACTACGACCTCGACGCCGAGCGGCAGAAGCGCGGCGCCCAGGACACCGCGATCATCCGGCTGGAGCGGCTGTACCCGCTGCCCGGCGTGGAGATCCAGGCGGAGCTGGAGCGCTACAGCGGCGCGGCGACGTTCGTGTGGGCCCAGGAGGAGCCGGCCAACCAGGGCGCATGGCCGTACATCGCGCTCAACCTGGTCGACCACCTGGACCTGATCATCGGCTCCGACCCGGTGCCGAACGCCGACCGGCTGCGCCGGGTCTCGCGTCCGTCGTCGTCCTCGCCGGCGGTCGGCTCGGCCAAGCGCCACCAGGCGGAGCACGCCCAGCTGCTCGCCGAGGTCTTCGACCTCTGAGCGCCCGCGGGGTACGGGCCGGCCCGCCCGGTCCGTACCCCCGCGCACAGCGGAAGGGCCCCGCGCTTTGCGCGCGGGGCCCTTCTCGCGTGCGGGTGCGGTCCCGCGCTACGTCACGTCGGCTGCGGCTCGAAGTCCCAGTACGGGCGCTCCCGGCGCCGTGACGCCAGGGTGTGCGGGTGGTCGCTGCCCAGCGTCTCGCTCAGGACTTGCATGGCCTCCCGCTCCACCTTCTTCGCCTCCTGCGCGCGGCGCAGCGACCGCAGGTCGTCCGCGAGCGCCATCATCGCCGACAGCGCCATGGGGTGCTGCGGGCCGAGGATCTCCTTCACGGTGTCCAGCGTCTGCCTGCTCAGCTCCTCGGCGTGCTCCGGTTCCTCGATCCGGTTGCGCGCGGCGGCGGCGTTCAGCGCGCAGCCCAGCGTCCACGGGTGCGCGGACCCGACGGCGGCGGTCATGCGGGTGAGCGCCAGCTCCGCGATCTCGGAGGCCTCCTGCCAGTCACCGGTGGGCCAGAGGGCGAGCCCGACGTTGCCGAGGGTGCCGGCGGTGAACGGGTGCTGCTCGCCGAGCATCGCCTCGTACCGCCGGTTGACCGACTCGGCCAGCTCCCGCGCCCGGTGCAGGTCGCGGTGCTCGCGCAGGAAGGTGGCGTAGTCGGCCTCGACCATCAGGGTCTCGGGGTGCCGGGGTCCCTGGACCTGCGTGAAGCGCTCGACCACCGACTCCATGAGGGTGTCGGCCTCGGTGAGCCGGCCCAGCCGGCGCAGGCACAGCGCGAGGTTGTGCTCGGCGCGGAGGGTCTGCGGGTTGTGCTCGCCCATGACCTGCCGGTGCAACGTGACGCTGCGCTGCTGCCGGGCGTGGGCCTCCTCGTAGCGGCCGAGGAGGCGGAGCATCCATGCGTAGCGGTTGCCGGAGGTCATGGTCTGGTGGTGCCGCAGACGCAGTCGCCGCTCCCGCTCGACGAGCACGTCCTTGTGGATCTCCAGCGCGTCCTGGTACCGGCCCAGCAGGGCCAGGGCGACCGCGAGGTTGCTGCGCACCGACATCGTGCGCGGGTGGTCGGCGCCCAGAAGGTCGGAGTACTTCTCCCGGATGTCGTCGAAGATCTCCCGCGCCGCCTCGTACTCGCCCAGGCCCAGCAGCGCGCCGCCCAGGCCGTTCCTGGCCGTCAGCACGCTGGGGTCCTCCTCGTCACGCACCGGGCGCAGCACCTCCACCAGCCGCCGGCCGGCGGCCTCCGACTCGTGGTAGCGGCCGAGGTTGCGCAGCGCCTCGGCATGCCGGTGCACCAGGGTGATCATCGAGCGGTGCGTGGGTTCGAGCCGGATGTTCCACGGGGCGAGCGTCAGCTCGCACATCCGCAGGGCGGCGCGGTACTCGCCGCGCTGGAGCAGGTAGTCGATGCAGTGCAGGACCAGCTCCTGCACCGCCGGGTCGGAACTCTCCAGCGCGCCGGCCGGCTCCAGGTGCGGCAGCAGCTCGGCGTACCTGCCCCACTCCCGGGTGTCCGTCGGGCGGCGGGGGTCGGCTGCGGCGAGGATCCGGCAGGCGGTCGCCGACATGGAATCCCGCTCGTCCTCGGGCAGGTCGCTCCGCAGGAAGCGGTGGTACAGACGGTGCATACGGACCTTTTCGACCTCGGACTCCGGCGACGGTTCGGTGCGGTAGTCGATCGTCACCGCGGTGGACTCCGACAGCCGGCGTAGCGCGGAGTGCCAGCTGATGGGATCACCCGCCAGCTCCGCCAGATGCCCGGGCAGCTGGTCGCTGCGCTCGACGATGCGGGACACCGGGATGGTGTCCGGGGAGAAGAAGGCGAGCAGGTTGAGCATGGCGGCCGCCGCCGGCGTCTTCTCGCGCATGCCGTTCAGCGTTATCGACCAGCTCGTCAGGAAGCCCATCGGGTAGTCGGAGCCGATGCTGATGCCGACCTTGCCGGGCTCCTTCTCGCGCAGCAGCTCGATGTACTCGGCCGGCGCCATCGTGCTGGAGTCGAGCCACGCCGCGGTCTGGCTCAGCACCAGCGGCAGGTCCTGCACCGCCTCGGCCAGCCCGTCCGCCTCGTCCTCGGACAGCCGGGGGGCGCGCCGGCGGGCGAAGGCCACGCTCTCCTCCCGGGTGAAGTGCGGGACCTCGATCTCCTGGGCGCCGCCGCTCACCGCCCAGTCCCGGGTGCGGGTCGTGATGAGCACGTGTCCCTCGCCCTCGGGAATGATGTCGTCGAGCAGCTCCATTTCGTCGGCGCTGTCGAAGACCAGCAGCCAGCGGCGGTACGGACGGCCGGTGCGCAAGGCGTCGCGGACGCGGCGGACCCGTTCGCCGATGTTGCTGCCGACCGGGAGGTTGAGCCGTACGGAGAGGTCGGCGAGCTGCTCGCGGGCCGTCATGCGGTAGTTGGCGTTGACGAACCAGACGACGTCGTAGTCGTTGCCGAACCTGTGGGTGTACTCGACGGCGATCTGGCTCTTGCCGACGCCGGAGGTGCCGGACAGCGCGATCCGGGCGCCCTGGCCCATGGCCCCGGAGCCGGAGGCCAGCGTGCCGTGCAGCCGCTCCAGGATGTCGTCGCGGCCGGTGAAGCGGTAGTTGCGGCGGGGGGTGTTGAAGATCACCGGAGGGTCGTTGGGGAACCGCGGGGCCCGCTCCGGCTCGCGTTCCGGGGGCACCGGCGTGTCCGGGTCGATGCCGAGCCGGGTGAGGATGCGGCGCCGGGCTTCGACGGTGCCGAGGTCGCGCAGGTCCACGGGCGCGAGCGCCGCCGCCGCGACCGGCATGTTGGTGGCGACGCTGGCGGCGGCGAACCGCTGCCCGTGCTGCGGGATGACCGTCCGCAGCGCGTCGTCCCACTCCTGCTCCTCACGCGGGCCGAGACCGAAGAACCAGTCGTCGAGCACCAGCAGGATGCGGTCGGGCGCCTCCAATAACGCGGACAGCTCGTCCGCCAGCGGGCGGCCGGGCGCGGGACTCCAGCGCAGCATCGCGGTGGGGTGTCCGAGCAGCTCCAGCTGGTGGGCGATCCACACCGCCCAGGGGCGGTTGAACCCCGCGTAACTGATGCTGATGGGCTCGGCCATACGACCGTCTCCCTCCGGTGTCGAGACGGGCCATCCTGGGGGCACAGTATCTCATCTGGTGACCCGTCAGCTCACGCACGGCGGCCCCGCGGTGACCTTCCGCTGCGCCGTCACCGCGGTCGCCAGCCGGCGGGCGGCGTGCCGGATGAGCCGCTCCAGATCGGCGCAGTACACGGAGGGGTTGCGGAACCCCTCGCCGGTCCGGAAGCGGTGCGCGTAGTTGCCGCCGCCGCACACCCCGACCACCGGGCAGCTGCGGCACTGCGCGGACAGCGCCCGCAGACCCAGCTGCCGGGCGGCGATGCCGGGGTGGTTCAGCGCCTCGTCGAAGGAGTTGCGGAAGACGTCGAGGCCGGTGCCCGCCGCACCTTCGTACACGGACTTGAGGGAGTCGATCTGCTCGACGGCGCCGTCGGTCTCCACCACGAGCGCCGTGACCGGCGAGAGACCCACGGCCTCGGTGCCGCTCGGCCGGCCCAGCAGCAGCCCGAGGATCTCGGTGAACAGCCGCACCCGCGGCGACGGCCGCGGCAGGTCCCACCACAGGTCGAAGACCTCGCACAGCCAGTCCCCGTACGGGGTGGGGCCGCGGCCCGGCACGGGGGGCGGCGGCGCGGACCAGTTGGCGTGCGGCAGCAGGAAGTCGACGACCGGCGGCTGAAGGGCGCACAGCGAGTCCAGCACGGCGGCCGGCGGGGCGGTGGCGTCGACCGTGCACAGGATGCCGCCGTGGCTCCCCGGATGCCGGCGCAGCAGCCGGGCCGCGCGCTCCAGCGCGGGCCAGGCGGGGCGGCCGGCGTGGTCGACGCGGCGGCTGTTCAGCCCGGCCGTGCCGCCGTCGGCGCTCAGGCCCACCCGGACGCCGCCGGCGGCGAGCGTCGCCAGCGCGGACTCGGTGAGCAGCGTGCCGTTGGTCTGCACGCCGGCGACGACGGTGCAGTCGGCCGGCAGCGCCGCCCGTACCAGCGCCGTCTGCCGGACCAGCGCGGCGGCACCGGCGAGCAGCGGCTCGCCGCCGTGCAGCTCGATGCGGATGCGGCGCAGCCCGTGGGTGCGTACGTGCTCGGCGATGCGCCTGGCGGCGTGCCGGGTGACCGCCTCCGGCATCCGGGCGGGGCGGTCGCGCCAGCCGCTGTCGGCGCCGTGGTAGACGTAGCAGTAGGTGCACGACAGGTTGCAGCGGCTGTGCACCTTCAGGATGAACTGCCGGAACGGCACCGCCCGGACCCCGGCGGCGCGCAGCCGGTCGACGTCCAGCAGGCGGCCGGGCCAGGGCGCCTGCTGCTCCGCGCCCGTGCCTCCGTAGTCCATGCGGCTCCCCGGTCCCCCCGAGTCCGGACGGTGACGACCCACCGCCCCTGAATGCATGGCGCACTCGTCACACGCGTGAAACCCGGCGGCAGCCCAACTGACTGTTTCTGTACGTAATCTGCCGCAATCTGACCGCCCGGCTTCGTCGGCGGGCTTCGGGTGGCGTGGGCCGGAGTGTGCGCCCTGGGCTTGTGCGGCGCCCTAGTCGTCAGGGCCGTTCTCGAAGTAGGCCGCGGCGTCGTTGCCGGACGGCCAGTTGCGGAGCAGGTGGGCGACGGCTCCCGCGAGCACCGGCGGCTCGCCGCGGGCGGCCACCGCGTACACGTCGACGTCGCTGAAGTCGGGCAGAAGGACGGCCGGGCCTGCGGCTGACGGTGTCCCGTCCGGCTTCGCCGACAGGGGGTTCTCCACGCTGTTCTCCTCCGGAAGGGTGTGAGAGTCCTTCCCCGAACAGTCGTGCAGCGAAACGGACCGGGGTCAGTCCTCGCCTTCGAGCGTGCGGATCTGCTCCCGGGTCAGCTCCGCCCCGGCGCTGTCCGTCTGCTCCGCGCGGTTCCACTGCTCCCAGGCGTCGCGGTACGCCCGGAGCGCCGCCGCCCGGCCCGCGGTCGGCTCCAGCATCTGGCCGCGCCGGTGGTGCGCGCGGGCGGCGTCGGCCGGGTCGCCGGCCCGCTCGGCCAGCAGCGCCGCGCGCCGGTAGCAGTCCGCCGCCCGCTCCTGCCGCTGCCGGAACTCGGTCCGCAGGTCTATCAGCAGCTGCACGTCCCCCAGCTCCAGCCAGGCGTGGGCGCGCACCCGCGGCGGCGCCTCGTCCTCGCGCGCGGCGAGGTCGAGCACCCACTCCGCCTCGTACAGGTCGGTGCGGGTGCCGAACGACTCGTACCGCAGCCGCAGGGACCTGCCGAACAGCAACTGCCGCCGCGGCAGGTCCGGATGGCGCTGCGGCGTCTCCGCCAGCACCTCGCGCAGCACCGGCACCGCCCGGCCGCGCAGGTCGGTGTCGCCGGGAGCGAGCCGGGCGCGGCGCAGCAGCAGCTCGCCGTGCTCGGTCAGCACCTCGCCGTACAGCGCCGCGCCGGGCGGCAGCAGCCTCCGCGCCTCCGCCAGCCACCCGTCGGCCTCGACCAGCAGCTCGCCGTGCCCGCCGCGGGTGAACTCCGCGACCCGCACCTGGGCCTTGCGGCGCAGGCTCTCGGCGTGCAGCCGGTAGTCGTCGAGGGCGGCGGCGAGCCGCCCGGCCCGGTCGAGCGCCGCCAGCGCCCGCCCCGCGCCGGCGTCGCCGGCCGCGGTCGTGTTCGCCTCCGCCAGGTCGAGCAGCGCCTCGCACTCCTGCCGCCGCTGCTCCGGCCCGCCCTCCATCCGCAGCAGGTCGACACCGGTGCGCAGGTCGGCCGCGGCGCGCAGCCCGTACGCCCGCGTCTCGTCTATCGTCTGCTCCGCGTGGGCGCGGCCGAGGGTGACGCGGCCGCGGGCGAGGAACAGCCGGGCGGGCACCAGCTCGTCGTCGGGCCAGCCGGCCAGCAGCTCGTCTATGGTCTCCTCGGCCTCGTGCAGCGCATCGCCGTCGCCGGTCAGCGAGTGCAGCCGGCGCAGCACCTCGGCGAGCAGCCCGCCGCGCTCCTGCCGGGCGGCGTGCGTGGTGGCCAGGGCGCGGCTGCCACGCAGGTGGGCGGCCGACTCGTGGAGCGCCGCGACGGCCTGCTCGTGCTCGCCGTCGGCCGCGCGCTCGCGCGCCACCTCCCACATCACCTCGGCGTACGTGAGCCGTTCGCGCAGCGGCGGCCCCTCGGCCGGCACCGGGGGCGCGCCGCCGCCCCCGGCCGGCCCGGCGCGCAGGGGCAGCCCGGGCAGCAGCCGCAGAGCGAGACCCCGACGCTGGACGAGTACGGCCGCGACATGACCGCCGAGGCCCGTTCCGGGCGGCTCGACCCGGTCGTGGGGCGGGCCGAGGAGATCGAGCAGACCGTCGAGATCCTCTCCCGCCGCACCAAGAACAACCCCGTGCTCATCGGCGAGCCCGGCGTCGGCAAGACGGCCATCGTCGAGGGCCTGGCGCAGCGCATCGAGGCCGGCGACGTGCCGCAGACGCTCGCCGGGAAGCGGGTCGTGGCCCTCGACCTGGCCGGGCTGGTCGCGGGCTCGAAGTACCGCGGCGAGTTCGAGGAGCGGTTGAAGAAGGTCATCGAGGAGGTGAAGGGCGCCGAGCACAGCACGATCCTGTTCATCGACGAGCTGCACACCGTCGTCGGTGCGGGCTCGGGCGGCGAGGGCGCCATGGACGCGGGCAACATGCTCAAGCCCGCGCTCGCCCGCGGCGACCTGCACGTCGTCGGCGCGACGACGATCGGCGAGTACCGCAGGCACGTGGAGAAGGACGCCGCGCTGGAGCGCCGCTTCCAGCCGGTGCTGGTGCCGGAGCCGACCGTCGCGGAGACGGTGCAGATCCTCGAAGGGCTGCGGGACTCGTACGAGGCCCACCACCAGGTCCGCTTCGCCGACGAGGCGCTGGCCGCCGCCGCCGAGCTGTCCGACCGCTACGTCTCCGACCGCTTCCTGCCCGACAAGGCCATCGACCTCGTGGACCAGACGGGCGCGCGCGTACGGCTGCGCTCGATGAATCGTAGTACTGAGGTGGTCGATCGCGAGGACCGGCTGGCGAAGCTGCGCCGCGAGAAGGACGAGGCGGTCGCGGCGGAGATGTACGAGAAGGCGTCGCAGCTGAAGGAGCGGATCGCCGAGACGGAGGCCGAGTTGGCGGGCGTCGAGGAGCGGCGCGAGGGCGTCATGGAGGTGACCGCGGAGGACATCGCCGGGGTGCTGTCCCGCAGGACCGGCATCCCCGTCGCGCAGCTGACGGAGAGCGAGAAGGACAAGCTGCTGAAGCTGGAGGACGCGCTGCACGACCGGGTCGTCGGTCAGGACGAGGCGGTGGTGGCGGTCGCCGAGGCGGTACGCCGCGGGCGCGCCGGCATGAGCGACCCGGACCGGCCGACGGGCTCGTTCCTCTTCCTCGGCCCCACCGGCGTGGGCAAGACGGAGCTGGCGAAGGCGCTGGCAGACCTGCTGTTCGGCGACGAAAACCGGATGGTCCGCTTCGACATGAGCGAGTTCCAGGAGAGGCACACGGTCTCGCGGCTGCTCGGCGCCCCGCCCGGCTACGTCGGCTACGAGGAGGCCGGGCAGCTGACGGAGAAGGTGCGCAGGCGCCCGTACAGCGTGCTGCTCTTCGACGAGATCGAGAAGGCGCACCCGGACGTCTTCTCTGCGCTGCTGCAGGTGCTGGAGGACGGGCGGCTGACGGACGCGCAGGGGCGGACGGTCGACTTCCGCAACACCGTCGTCATTATGACGTCGAACATCGGCGCCCAGCGGATCCTCGCGCATGAGGGGCGCGTTGACGAGATCCGCAGCGACCTGATGGAGGACCTGCGCGCCCGCTTCCTGCCGGAGTTCCTCAACCGCATCGACGAGGTCATCATCTTCCACGGGCTGACCGAGGAGGACCTCTCCTCGGTGGTGGACCTGCTGCTGGACCGCAGCCGGCGGCGGCTGCGCGCGCAGGAGGTGGACCTGGAGGTGACGGAGGCGGCGAAGAAGCGGCTCGTCGCGCTGGGGCACCAGCCGGAGTTCGGCGCCCGGCCGCTGCGGCGCACGCTGCAGCGGGAGTTGGACAACCGGATCGCGAACCTGCTGCTGGACGGGTCGGTGCGGCCCGGGGACACGGTGCTGGCGGACGTGGACGCGGACGGCGGCGAGCTGGTGTGCACGCTCGTACGGCCGGAGGGCTCGCAGGTGTCGGAGGGCGCGCCGGCGGCGCTGCCGGACGCGGCGTGAGGGGCCCCGGCTCCGTACGCCCGCGCGCGCCCGTCCCCGTCACGCCGGTGTCGTACGCCCCAGGCGCAGCAGGAACTCCGCGTTGCCGCCGCTCTCCTTCATCCGCTCCAGCAGCAGCTCCATGCTCTGCACGGTGTCGCGGTCGCCCAGCACCCGGCGGAGCCGGTGCAGCAGGGCGACCTCGCCGGGGGCGGCGAGCAGCTCCTCGCGGCGGGTGCCGGAGGCGTGCACGTCGACGGCGGGGAAGATGCGCCGCTCGGCGAGCGTGCGGCTCAGCCGCAGCTCCATGTTGCCGGTGCTCTTCAGCTCCTCGAAGTAGTAGTCGTCGGCGCGGGAGCCGGTCTCGACCAGCGCGGAGGCGAGGATCGTCAGGGAGCCGCCGCCCTCGATGTTGCGGGCGGCGCCGAAGAGCTTCTTGGGGATCAGCAGCGCGGAGGCGTCCACGCCGCCGCTGAGGGTGCGGCCGCCGGCGCCGGCGCTGTTGTTGGCGGCGCGGCACAGCCGGGTCAGCGAGTCCAGCAGGATCACGACGTCCTGCCCGGCCTCGACCATCCGCTTGGCGCGCGCCACGGCCATCTCGGCGACGGCGACGTGCTCGTGGGCGGGGCGGTCGAAGGTGGAGGAGACCACCTCGGCGCGGACGGAACGCCGCATGTCGGTGACCTCCTCGGGGCGTTCGTCCAGGAGCACGACCATGAGGT
The DNA here is from genome assembly GCF_039531005.1 of Streptomyces synnematoformans. NCBI lineage: Bacteria > Bacillati > Actinomycetota > Actinomycetes > Kitasatosporales > Streptomycetaceae > Streptomyces > Streptomyces synnematoformans. Next base: position 25,038 of record NZ_BAAAPF010000031.1, on the reverse strand, counting down.
GGCACTCGGGGTGGTTGACGGCGATGGCGTCGGCGAGGTGCTGCAGCAGGATCGTCTTGCCGGTCTTGGGCGGGGCGACGATCAGGCCGCGCTGGCCCTTGCCGACGGGAGCGAGGAGGTCGACCACGCGGTTGGTGAGCCGGCCGGCCGGGGTCTCCAGGCGCAGCCGCTCGGTGGGGTGGAGGGGGACGAGGTCGGCGAAGCGGGGGCGGCGGGCGGCGGCCTCGGGGTCGAGGCCGGCGACGCGGTCGACGCGGGCGAGGGCGGGGGCCTTCGACCGCCGGTCGGCGGCGGCGCCGCGGTCACGGCGCCTGCCGTTGCCGGTGCGGGTGCCGGTGTCGGTGTCGGTGCCGGTGCCGGTGCCGGTGCCGGGAGCGTCGTCGCGCTTGGCATCAGCGCCGCGGGCCGGCAGCACGCCGCCCGCCACGAGGTCGCCCTTGCGGAGGCCGAAGCGGCGTACGAGGTTCGCGGGCACCTGGACGTCGTCGTCGCCCGGCTGCAGGCCGCCGACGCGCAGGAAGCCGTGGTTGCCCACGGGCTCGAACACCCCGGCGACCGCCGGGAGTTCGGACGTGGCCCGGACGGCGTCGGCCGCCGGGGTCGTGGCTGTGGTGTGTGTCGTCGTAGTCATGCACGGTCCTTTCACGGACGGTGTCGCGGTTCCAAGGGGTGTGTGGGATGTGCGGCAGAGGCGCGGCTTGGGCACGCGCGGCCGCGTAGAGAGGTGAAGCAACCTCGCCCGGCGCCAGTCAGCGACTCGACGGAGAACCGGAGCGGGTGGTGCAGAAGCACGGGCGCCGTACTGCGGGCGCAACGCGGTGCTGATGTTCAGAGTAACACTCCCCGTGTCCGGCCTGTTCCCCGGCCGCTACGGACCCGCCGAGCAGGCCCGTCGCGCCGAAACACGGGAAAAGGGCTGCCCCGCTGTCATAGGCGCGTGTCACAGTGCAAGGGACATGACTGCTGCACTCATCGGACGGGACCACCCCGCGGGCGTCCTCCGGGCCGAGGCCGAGCGGGCCGCGGAGAGCCACGGGGGCCTCGTGCTGGTCACGGGCGAGCCGGGCATCGGCAAGACGACGCTGGTCACCTCCGCTCTGGCGGAGGCGAGACGGCGCGGGACGCTGGTGCTCGGCGGCTCGTGCTGGGCGTCGGACAGCGCCCCGGGGTACTGGCCCTGGGTCCAGGTCGTACGGGCGCTGCGGCGCGGCGTGCCCGCGGCGGAGTGGGAGGCGGCCCGCGAGGCGGCGGGCGGCGGGCTGGACGTCCTGCTGGGCGAGGACCCGGCGGGGGCAGAGCACGGCCCGCGCCACGAACACGGTCCGCGCCACGAGCACGGCCCGCGCCACGAACACGGCCCGCCCGACGCCCCCGGGCAGGGGCAGGACCCCGCCCCGGACCCCCGGCACGGGCCGGGCCAGCACCCGCCGGACCACGCGCACGGGCCGCACCACCCGCACGCGCACGGAACCGATCGCGGAACGGACCACAGCCCTGACTCCGTACCCGCGACCGGCCCCCCGCCCGGGAGCGGGCGCGGACCCGCCCCCGCCGACGGCTTCCGCCTCGCCGACGCCGTCACCACCGCCCTCGTCTCCGTCTCGCACGCCCGCCCCGTCATCGTCGTCCTCGACGACCTGCACTGGGCGGACCCCGCCTCCCTCCGCCTGCTGGAGTTCGCCGCGCAGCACACGTGGTTCGAGCGGCTGCTGCTCATCGGCACGTACCGGGACGCCGAGGTCGACACCCCCGGCCACCCGCTGCGCGACCAGATCGCCCCGCTCGTCGCCAAGGCCACCACCGTCACCCTCACCGGTCTCGACCGCGGCGGCACCGCCCGGCTCATGGCCCGCACCGCCGGCCACGAGCCGGACGAGACGCTGGCCGCCGAGGTCCACCGGCGCACCGGCGGCAACCCGTTCTTCATCGAGCAGACCGCCCGCCTCTGGGCCGGCGGCGCCTCCGCGGACGCCGTCGCGCCCGGCGTGCGCGACGCGCTGCGCCGCCGCCTGGAGCTGCTCCCGGCCCCGGTCGCCGAGCTGCTGGTCGCCGCCGCGGTGCTCGGCCGGGAGTTCCACCGCCAGGTGCTCGCCGCCGCCGTCGGCAGGCCGCCGGTGCACGTCGACCGGCTGCTGGAGACGGCCGTCGCCGCCCGGCTGGTCGTGGGCCGGGGCGCGGGCACGTTCGCTTTCGGGCACGACCTCGTACGGGAGACGCTGTACGAGGCGCTGGACCCCGCCGAGGCGCGCCGCCGGCACGCCGCCGTCGTGCGCGCCCTCGACGCCGCGCCCGCGCTGAGCGAGAAGGTCTTCCCCGCCGACCGCGCCCGGCACGCCTGGGCCGCGGGCGACGAGCTGCCCGCCGAGCAGGTCGTCGGGCTGCTGCGGGCCGCCGGGGAGGACGCCGGCGGGCGGCTGGCGTACGACGAGGTCCTGACGCACCTGCGCCGGGCGCACGAGCGCGCCGCCGGCACGTCCGCGCGCTGCCGGGTGCTCACGGCGCTGGACCTGGGCGGTGCGCTGCTGCACGCCGGGCGGACGGCCGACGCCTGGCCGCTGTTCGACGAGGCGGTGCACACCGCGCGCGAGCAGGACGACCCCGAGATGCTCGCCCGCGTCGCCCTCGGCGCCCACAGCGCCGAGGGGTACTGCGCGACGGTCCCCCGGGACCAGGCCGCCGCCAACCGCCTTCTGCTGCAAGAGGCCCACCGCGCGCTCACCCGCCGCTCCCACCGCTCCCACCCGGAGTCTGAGGAGGGTGCGGAGGCGGAGCTGTCGGCCGACCAGATGGCCGCGGAGTTGAGCATCGGCCTGTCGGTCAGCGCCCGCCGCGGCCAGGACGACGAGGAGCTGGGCTTCGGTCTCTGGGCCCGGCACAACGCGATCTGGGGCCTGGGTACGGCCGCCGAGCGGGTGGCGCTGACGGAGGAGCTGATCACCCTTGCCGAGCGGGCCGGCAACCCCGCCGGGCGGCACATGGCGGTGGCGATGCGCTGGGTCGCGCTGCTGGAGCTGGGCGACCCGCGCTTCCTGGACACCTACCGCGGCTACGTGACCGCCGCCGAGCAGAGCGACCTGCCCACCATCAGCCAGACCCTGGCCATGGACGAGAGCCTGATCGAGGCGCTGCGCGGCGACTTCGAGGCCGCCGAGCGGCATCTCGAACACGTCATGCGGCTGAGCCGCGACACCGAGCACGAGCACTGGATCGAGATGCTCGACCACCACCGGTGGACGATGCGGATGCTCCAGGGCCGGTACGAGGAGGCCGCGGAGGCGGCGTCCCGGGTCACCGTCGCGGGACACGGCTTCGCGGCCGTGCTGCTGGCCCTGACCGACCTGCGCCGCGGCGACCCGGAGCCCGCGCGGCGGCTGCTCGCCGAGGGGCCGACGGACCAGCAGGAGAGCCGCAACTTCTACCCGCTGTGGCTCCGGCTGACGGCGGAGACGGCGGCGGCGACGCGCGATCCCGAGCTGGCCGCGCAGGTGCGCCGGGCCCTGTCCCCGTACCGCGGACAGTGGCTGGTGTCGGTCTACGGCTGGGACATGAGCGGCCCCGTCGACTACTGGCTGGCGCTGGTCGACGCGGCGGAGGGCCGCCGGGCGGAGGCCGCCGAGGGCTTCCGCGCGGCCCGCCGCTCGGCGGACCTCATGCAGGCCCGCCCGTGGTCGGTGCTGGCCCGCCACGGGCTGGCGCGGACGCTGCGGGAGGAGGGCGACCCGGTGGCGGAGAAGCTGGCGCTGGAGACGGCGGAGGAGGCGGCCCGCCTGGGCATGAGGCTGCCCGGCGAAGACCCCCGCGAGGCCCCCCGGCAGGAACCCCCCGAAGCCCTCCGGGCAGAACACCGCCCCCCGCCCGGCTCCGGCGCGGAGTTCCGCTACGACGGCAGGGTGTGGACCCTGACGTACGCCGCCCGCACCGTGCACCTCCCCGACGCCAAGGGCCTGCGCGACCTGCACACCCTCCTCGGCGCCCCCGGCACCGAGATCGCGGCGGTACGTCTCCTCAGCCCGGAGGGCGGCGAGGAGGTCGTGGCCGCCCACCGCCTGGGCGGCGACCCGGTGCTGGACGACGAGGCCAAGTCCCGCTACCGCCGCCGCCTGGAACTCCTCGACGAGGAGATCGACCACGCCACCGCCGCCGGCGACGACACCCGCGCCGCCGCGTACGACCGCGAACGCGCCGCCCTCCTCACGGAACTGCGCGCCGCGGCGGGCCTCGCCGGCCGCACCCGCCGCCTGGGCGACGAGGCGGAACGCGCCCGCAAGGCGGTGGGCGCCCGCATCCGCGACGCCCTCCGCAAGATCGCCAAGGACCACCCGGACTTGGCCGACCACCTCAGACAGACCGTCTCCACCGGCACCACCTGCGCCTACCACCCCGCAGCCCCCGCCCCCGCCTGGCGCCTGTGATCCCGCCCGCCGTTGCACAGCTGCGCGACAAATGTTCCACACCGCGGGTATCCTGATGCCATGGCAGCAACCATCGGATTCCGCCCCACGGAGGAGGACGAGCGGATCATAAGAGCCGCCATGCGCGAGGGTGAGCGCACGAGCGACGTGATCCGGCGCGCCTTGCGACTGCTGGAACGCGAGGTCTGGCTCGCGCAGGCCCGCGATGACGCGGAGCGGCTCAGCGACGAGGACCTGTCCGCCGAGGAGGACGCCTGGTGATCCGCGGTGCGATGTACCGCGTGGACCTGGGCGACGCCAAACGGGGTCACGAGCAGCGGGGCCGCCGCTACGGCCTCGTCCTGAGCCCCAGTTCAATGCCGTGGAGCGTGGCCACGATCGTCCCCACGTCGACGAGCGCGCAACCGGCGGCCTTCCGGCCGGAGCTGGAGGTCGCGGGCACGCGTACGCGACTGCTGGTGGACCAGATCCGCACGATCGACGTCTCGTACGTCCACGGCGACCCGGTCCACTACCTCGACCACGCCGAACTGGCAGAGGTAGAGCACGTGGTAGCCCGATACCTCGGCCTCCTCTCCTGGCATGCGTAAGCCACCAACGCAACACCGCACCGTCCACGACAGCCCGGCCGGAACCTCGTCCGGCACACCCCGGAGCCTTTCAACGCGCTCACGCGGTGGCGGCATGGGCGGGCACGGGGAATCTCACCGCCGCGCTCGGCGCCCCGGTGTCCGCCGTGGATGACCTCGTCCGCGCTGCGTCGGCGCTCTGTGCTGCGCGGGCCCTGCGGGGGCATGTCGTCGGCGCGGTGTCCCACGGTGGTCCCGGGCTCCACCTCCACGGGGGCGAAGCTCCTACGGCCGATGCACCCAGCCGCAGCGGATGCGGGTGAGGGTACGGAAGCCGAGGGCGGTGAGGAGGCGGAGTTCGACGGCGTCGTCGGGGTCCGGTCCCGCGTAGGCGAGGAGACGGTCGACACGGGCCAGGCGCAGCCAGTCGGCGGCGTGGGCGATGAGCGCCGTGGCGGTGGGTTCGTAGGGGAGCGCCGGGTCGGTGACGTGCAGGTTTCCGATGTCCGCCCAGTCGGCGCGGCGGGTGAAGCGGCCGGTGTCGTGGATCGTGGTGTCGATCTCGACGTAGCCGGCCTCGCCGCCGTCGGCCTGGTCGGCGGTCAGGCGCGTGCCGTTGATGCCGACCGAGCGGCGGACGGTCATGCCGAGGGTCACGTCGGGGGTGAGGGGCGGCAGGTCCGCTGTGTCGGCGAGGAGGAGGAGCTCCGTTCGGGTGTGCCGGAATCCGGCGCGCTCGTAGAGGTCGGCGATGTGCGGCCATTGGTCGGGGACTCCGCAGAAGGTGGGAGCGGGCAGGTCGCCGCCGGCCGTCCGGGTGGTGACCCGCCACCGGGCCAGCTGAGCGAGGCAGGCGGTCAGCAGGGCCTCGGCGGGCGGGGTGCAGTCCGGCATGAAGCGTGAGGTCGGGCCCTCCGGGGAGATCGGCCAGTAGACCAGCCAGCTGATCTCGCCGACGTTCCGGTAGGCGGGGTCGACGCTGGTGTCCGAGCCGTAGCGGAGCAGATGTGCCGCGGCGACGACGCGGTTGCGCTGCTCGGCGACGAGCGTGGTTCGTTCGACGACCCAGGGGTCGACGACGAACTCGCCCGGATCGCGGGTGAGCTGGCCGAGCACGGTGTTGACCGAGACCGACAGGCCGGGGACGGTGGCGGCGACGTGGGCGTTGACCAGGTCGGTGAGCTGGTCGCGGTCGTCGCGGCGGAAGAGCCGCACGGTGAAGTCGGGCATGACTGGCCGGCCTCCAGGACAGGTGATCAGGGAGAGGTGCGGGAGGCCGCTGCCGGTGCGGTATGCGGGAATCCTACCGACGCCGGCCGCTGCGCGGGAGGCAGGAGACCCGCGATCCAGCTCATCGAGGCCCGGCCGTACCGGCCGGCTCACCGTCCTCGGTTCGGGCCAGGGCTGCGCTGAAGGCGGGCTTGCGGGTCTGGGAGCGGAAGCGCCGGAAGGTGGCGTTCACCTCGTGCTCGGTCCCGTTGTACGGAGGCTCCGCGATCGCCTCGGCGTAGATCAGCCGGAACGAGTCCTCGGCCTGCGCGGCGGCCCGTCCGTCCAGTTGCTCCACGGCGACGGCCCGCTCTTGTGTCACCTGAGGCCGCCCGCCGACGGTTGCGGCCCGAGCGCCATCAGGTGATGCGTGCGGGCGGGACGACGCTGCGCGCCCGTTCGTAGAGGGTCCGGGCCGTATGGTTCCGCAGGTGGGGACGGATGAGGGACTGCATGTTGCGCATGCGCTTGTCGGCTCCCCCGGACTGAACCAGGGGGTATTCGTCCATGACCCTGTTCCAAGTTGCGCATGCCTCTTCCAGATGTCCCAGATCCAGCTGGATTTCTGCGAGCAGTGCGTTATAGCGGACACTGCTCCGTCGATAGTGCTTGTCCCGGAGTTTGTCCGACTCAATCAGGGAAGCCACGGCCCCCTTCTTGTCGCCTAGCTCATATCGCACCTGCGATGTGTGGTACGCCAGGGACGACGGGGCGTAGCTCCCGAACGCCTTTGCGCGACTCTCTGCCCACTCCATGGCTACCTCCGCTTCCCGGAGGTGGCCAAGTGCCGTTCGCCGGTCCCCGGCTGCGGCGTAGCAGTGTGCTTGCTGGCCGGCGAGAAACGCACGCATACGGGGTCCCGCTTCCGGCGAAGCCGCGGCGGCAGCGTCTGCAAGCCGGGTCGCATGGGCGACGTGCCCCAGGTCGACAGCTTGGAGGCTCATGCCTCGCAGGGTCGTACAGTACGTCATGTGGTCCTCGGCGGACCCGGCCAGCTCCAGGGCCTTGACGTAATACCGCTGGGCCAGACCGTGGAAGCCCTCGTCCACGGCCATGAACCCTGTCAGATAGAGGAGGTCCGACGTAGCGGACTGCAGGTCTTTGCGCACATCCTCCGGGGCATCGGCTCGAAGATGAGGCGCCACAGTGTTGACGAGAAACGCGGCGGCCATAGGGCGGGCATGACGCCCGCCGAACTGGTCGTCCAACTCAGACAGCTTCTCGGTCATTGCCGCCACTGCATCGACTTCCCGGTATCCGATGCGTCGCAGTCGGCCCGTCTGCACGCCTTCCATCCGGCCGACTACGTCTGGCCATTCGGGAACAGTCAGGGCCACAGAGAATAAGCCAGCGGACAGGACGTTCCGGCGTGATGGGTCCATGTCCAGCCTGCCGAGATCCAGCAGTCCCTCTTCCGTGCTTGCGGGTTGGGGTTCTTGATCTGCGGAGGGTGGGAATCCGGACTCGGTGTGGGTGACTGGTCGTGCGAGTCTGCGGGAGAGGGCTTCGAGGATGACCGGTCGTGCCGTCTTGCGAGGGCGGGTGCCGGCGAGCCAGTGCGCGACGGACGATTCGTCGTACCGCAAGGGTGTTCCGATCTCGGCACCGATGCGATTCACGGCGTGTGCGAACTGGCTGTAGGTCCATCGGGTCTCGGCGACAAGAGGCCCCAGTCGGGCGTTCGGCTCACGTTGTGCCACTGAAACCAACTCCCCGCCACGCGTGGACTTTCAAGGCTTTCAAGTTCCGGCGCCGGTTCAACGGTACCCCCGCGGAGCGCTACGCGGTTACGTGGTCAGCGATCGAGTGATCGGACCCCCGCGACCTCCCCCACTGCCTTAAGGACGTGGGCGGTACCCCCAACACGGCCCGGAGGCGCGGCCAACGCTGACAAGGAGCGCCGACATGAGCCACGGTATCGCGAGGCCGTTCGTACGCCAGTTCCGGTTATTCGCTGCGGCTTCCGGCCGCCATCGTTACGTCGGGCCACCTGGCATGGATACGGGTCTCCCCGGAACGAGGTACGCACCATGACCGCGCAGTCGCGCATGTTCGCCCGGAGTCCCCGTTCGGTCCGCCGGGCGCGCGAGTTCGTCGCCTCGCTGGTGGGCACCGCGGACCGGGCCGACGACATCCGCGTGTGCGTCTCCGAGCTGGCCAGCAACGCGCTGCGCCACACCCCCGTCGGCCGCCTCTTCCTCGTACGCCTCGACATGCAGGAACACCTCGTCCGCATCGAAGTCCACGACGCTGGAAACGGCCGGCCCCGCGTCTGCACCCCCGCGGACACCGACGACCGCGGCCGCGGGCTGCTGCTGGTCGCCGCCCTCGCCGACGACTGGGGCACCACCGACCGCCACGGCCCCGGCAAGGTCGTCTGGGCCGCATTCAAACTCCCCGGCCAGGCCGTGCCGTTCGGATCAAGGAAGGGGGTCCGGCTGACCTCTATGTCCAGGACGTAGCTGTCCGCCGGGCTGATCAACCCGCCGCGGGACCGGCCGATGGCGTGGTCGGCCGGTTCACCCGCCGGGCCGATCCCGTGCTCCCGAACTCCTGGTCCCGACCCGCTGGCCGGGACCAGGAACTCCGGGTACGTTCCAGCCGTGGGGCGCCGGTGGCCCGGCGCCTGGTGCAGCGTGACTAGTGGTTGATCGTCGTCACGTTACAGCCGTCGCAGGTCTTGTGTTTCGTCCACCTCATCGTGCTGCCCGTGAAGCGGAATTCATGGTTCGCGTGGTGGTACCAAGGGGATTCGTAGCCCCCGGTGGTCTTGTACTTCACCCAGCCGTGCCCGGTACAACCGCCGGCGGACTTCCATGTCAGCGCCCATTTGTGGCTGCTCATGGCCCAGTACTTGCACGATCCCCTGGACAGGTCGCGAACGTTCGAGACATGCAGGGGCCCGACATCGGACATCAGCTGTGCTCCGATCGGCACCGTGGGCACCGCAGTCTGCGCCGTGTCCGGTGCGACCTTCGACGTCTGCCGGCTCTCCGTGGCGTTTGCGCCCACCGCCACGGCGGTCATCGGCACCGCGAGGGCAAATGCGCCGATGAGGGCTGGCGCTATACGTAACCGCATTTAGGCTCCCTTGATCGACAGACTCTGACGGTCTCCGCCGGTCCGCGCGTTCACGCGCGACTGATCTATGCAGCCTCGAAACCTCGCACTGTGCGCGGCGATGGTCGAAGACCGTGCGGCGGGCCAATCTTTCGCGCAGGCGCCGCCGACTGTCCCGCTTCTCGAACAAACTCGATCAGACCGGTGCGGCGCACCCCGGCGTGGCGTCGGAGGGCACGGTCGGCGTAATCCGGCTCGGCGCCTCCGCCGCGTCCAGCCATCACACCTCCAGCGATCGGAACGGACGTCACCGCACATACAACCGCTCCAACCGCCAACCGGGCGAACCTACGTGGTCACAGCACCAGGGGAGCGGGGCCTGCCCGGTGGGGAAAATGCGGTGCGTGCCGGGGTCGCGCTCGGCAGACTCGCGGGCATGACCGAGAAGATCACCCGCATCAACCCCGAGCAGCTGCACGAGACGCCCGGCTACCACCACATCGCGGTGGTGGCGGCAGGGCGTACGGCCTACCTGGCGGGACAGTGCCCGCTTGACCGGAACGGTGACCTCGTCGGCGCCGGTGCCCTGGAGGCGCAGGTCGACCAGGTGGTCGCGAACGCGCTCACCGCCCTGGCGGCGGTGAACGCCCCGCCGCACCACGTGGTGCGTTCCGTGATCTACGTGCGGAGCGACGAGAGGGACGACCTCGGAGTCGTGTGGAGTCGGCTCACCGAGTCCGCCCTCGGGCCCGCGTTCACCACCGCCAGCACGCTCTTGGGCGTTGCCCAGCTGGGCTTCTCCGGACAGCTCGTCGAGGTGGCTCTCACCGTGGCGCTGCCCGACTGACCGGGCACGGTGCGTCGGCCCGGGCAGCCCGGCCGGGCGTCAGTCCGCCTTCGGCTCCTCCAGGCGCGGGAACAGGATCGCGCCCTTGGTCACCCGCGACCCCGCCGGCAGCCGGCCCCACTGCCCGGCCTCCGCGATCCGCTGGTCCGCCAGCGGGCCCAGGGCCGGCTCCGCGCCCAGGGAGGTCCAGAGCTGCTGGGACGTGGCCGGCATCACCGGGTGCAGGAGGACCGCCACGCCGCGCAGGGCCTCCGCCGCGGTGTAGAGGATCGTCGCCAGGCGGGCCGGGGCTTCCGGTGCGGAGTCCTTCGCTACCTTCCAGGGCTCCTGCTCGGTCAGGTACAGGTTGACCTTCTTGACGAAGTCGAAGACCGCCGCGATGCCGCCCGCGAAGTCCAGCTCGTCGCCGATCCGCCGGTCCGCCTCCGCCGTCGCCTGCGCCAGCCCGTCGACGATCACCTGCTCCGCCGGGCCCGCGGCGGTCGCCTCCGGCAGCTCGCCGTCGAAGTACTTGACGGTCATCGCCCCCACCCGCGACGCGAGGTTGCCGTAGTCGTTGGCCAGCTCGCTGGTGTAGCGGTGGGTGAAGTCCTCCCAGGAGAACGAGCCGTCCTGGCCGTACTGGATGGCCCGCAGGAAGTACCAGCGGTAGGCGTCGACGCCGAAGTGGTCCGTGAGGTCCTGCGGCTTGATGCCGGTCAGGTTGGACTTCGACATCTTCTCGCCGCCGACCATCAGCCAGCCGTTGGCGAAGACCCGGCCCGGCAGCGGCAGGCCGTTGGCCATCAGCATCGCGGGCCAGATCACCGCGTGGAAGCGGAGGATGTCCTTTCCGACGAGGTGGACGTCCGCCGGCCAGGTGGTGGCGAACTTCTCCTCGTCGGCGCCGTAGCCGACGGCGGTGGCGTAGTTGAGCAGGGCGTCGATCCACACGTAGATGACGTGCCTGTCGTCCCACGGCACCCGCACGCCCCAGTCGAAGGTGGAGCGGGAGATCGACAGGTCGTTGAGGCCCTGCCGGACGAAGCTGACGACCTCGTTGCGGGCGGACTCCGGCTGGATGAAGTCGGGGTGCGCCTCGTAGAACTCCAGCAGCTTCGGGCCGTACTCGGAGAGCTTGAAGAAGTAGTTCTCCTCCTTCAGCATCTCCACCGGCTTCTTGTGGATGGGGCACAGCTTCAGGCCCGCGTACTCCCCCTCGCCGTCGAGCAGCTCACCGGGAGTCTTGTACTCCTCGCAGCCGACGCAGTACGGGCCCTCGTAGCCGCCCTGGTAGATCTCGCCCTTGTCGTAGAGGTCTTGGACGAACTCCTGCACCCGGTCGGTGTGCCGCTTCTCCGTGGTGCGGATGAAGTCGTCGTTCTTGATCTCCAGATGCCGCCAGAGGGGCTTCCACGCGTCCTCCACAAGGCGGTCGCACCACTCCTGCGGGCTGACGCCGTGCGCCTCCGCGGTGCGCATGATCTTCTGACCGTGCTCGTCCGTGCCGGTGAGGTACCACACCTTCTCGCCGCGCTGGCGGTGCCAGCGGGAGAGCACGTCGCCTGCGACGGTCGTGTAGGCGTGGCCCAGGTGCGGAGCGTCGTTCACGTAGTAGATGGGGGTCGAGACGTAGTACGCCCTCGTCCCCTGCTGCTCTTCTCCAGTGGCCGCCATGCCCGAAATCCTAACTGTCACGGACCATCGCACTCATCCGATTACGTACGGTGACAACCCGCTCTCACCGGCGCGGGTTCACCTGGAGTTCAAGTCCGCGCCTCTCCCCGGCGGGACTCCGCGCCTAGCGTCCGGCGCGAACTCACAGAAACCGGAGGGGATCGTGCGCAGACTTCTGCCGCTCATCGGCTCGCCGCACCCGGGCGGCCGCTCGGCCATGACCTGTCGCTACCGCTGTGGTGACGCCTGCTTCCACGAGGTTCCGAACACCAGCGACAACGAGTACGCCGGTGACATCGTCGCCCGTGCCGTCTCGCGTCGCCGGGCGCTGCGCGCCGGTGCCGCGGTGACCGTGGTCGCGGCCGGCGCCGGGATCGTCGGCGCCGCGCCGGCGACGGCGGCGCCGCCCGCGCCGGCCGGCACCTTCGGCCGCGGACACGGTCACGGGCACGGCCACGGGCACGGCCACGGGCATGGCCACGGCCGCGGCGCCCGCGGGCTGCGCTTCGACGCCGTCGAGCCCAACACCGCCGACGCCGTCACCGTCGCCGACGGCTACGACCAGAACGTCGTCATCGCCTGGGGCGACCCGGTCCTGCGCGGCGCCCCGGCCTTCGACCCGGCGCGCCAGACGGCCGCCGCCCAGGCCGGCCAGTTCGGCTACAACAACGACTTCCTCGCGCTGCTGCCGCTGCGCTGGGAGCGCGACAAGCAGCTGCTGGTCGCCAACCACGAGTACACCAGCGAAGAGGTCATGTTCCCCGGCTACGACCCGGAGAACGTCACCCGCGAGCAGGTCGAGATCGCCTGGGCCGCGCACGGCATGTCCGTCGTGGCCGTCGAGGAGGAGGGCCGCTGGGGCCGGCGCGGCGGCAGCCTCCGGGCCGTGCCGCGGCACCCGCTCAACCGGCGGATCACCGCCACCACCGAGTTCGAGCTGACCGGCCCGGCGGCCGGCAGCGACCTGCTGAAGACCTCCGCGGACCCGACGGGGCGGCGGGTGCTCGGCACCCTCAACAACTGCGCGGGCGGCACCACCCCGTGGGGCACGGTGCTCTCCGGCGAGGAGAACTTCAACCAGTACTTCGCCAACGCCGGTGCGGTCACCGACCCGGTCGCCAAGCAGCGCCTCGCCCGGTACGGCATGTCCGGCGGCGCCACGCAGCGCAAGTGGGAGCGGTTCGACGACCGCTTCGACGTTGTCAAGGAGCCGCAGGAGCCGAACCGTTTCGGCTGGGTGGTGGAGGTCGACCCGTACGACCCCGACTCCACCCCGGTCAAGCACACCGCGCTCGGCCGCTTCAAGCACGAGGGCGCCAGCATCCGGCTGACCCGCGACGGCCGCGCCGTGGCGTACTCGGGTGACGACGAGCGCTTCGACTACCTGTACAAGTTCGTGTCGGCCAAGCGCATGGTGCGCGGCAACAGCCGCTGGGCACGCGCCCACAACATGACGCTGCTGGACGAGGGCACGCTGTACGTCGCCCGGCTCACCGGCGACAGCCCGGCGGGCGAGATCGACGGCAGCGGCACGCTGCCGGAGGACGGCGAGTTCGACGGCGGCGGCGAGTGGATCAAGCTGGCCAGCGGCGACCGTTCGTACGTGGACGGCATGACCGCCGAGGAGGTGTACGTCTTCACCCGCCTCGCCGCCGACAAGGCCGGGGCGACGAAGATGGACCGCCCGGAGGACGTGGAGCCCAGCCCGAACAGCGGCAAGCTGTACGTTGCGCTGACGAACAACTCCCGGCGCGGCGTCGACGACAACGCCGCGGCCGACGAGGCCAACCCGCGCAACGCCAACAAGCACGGCCACGTCCTGGAGCTGACCGAGAGGCACAACGACCCGGCGTCGACCCGCTTCGGCTGGCGGCTGTTCCTGGTCTGCGGCGACCCGGCCGACCCCTCGACGTACTTCGCGGGCTTCCCGAAGGAGGAGGTCAGCCCGATCTCCTGCCCGGACAACGTCGCGTTCGACCCGTACGGCAACCTGTGGATCTCCACCGACGGCAACGCACTGGGCGCCAACGACGGTCTGTTCGGCGTGGCGACGACGGGCCGGTACGAGGGGCAGGTGAAGCAGTTCCTGACGGTTCCCGTCGGCGCGGAGACCTGCGGGCCCATCGTGGACGAGGACCGCGTGCTGGTCGCGGTGCAGCACCCGGGCGAGGTCGACGGCGCGTCGTACGAGAACCCGGGCTCGGTGTGGCCGGACGGGCCGGGCAGGCCGAACCGCCCGGCGGTCGTCAACGTCTGGCGCTCCGGCGGCGGGCGCATCGGAGCCTAGGGCCTGACCGTTCTCATGCGGCCCCGATGCACCCTCGGGTCCCGTGGCGGCACCTCCCCCAGGTCCGTGTGTACGACCGCGGTACGGCCTGACGACCGCGGTACGGCCTGACGACCGCGGTACGGCCTGACGAAGTCCCGTCACGGGCACTCCGGTTCCCCGGGCCGGGCGGCTCCGCGCGCACGTGTCGGCGTGCACCGCGGGGCCGCGGGCCCGGGTTCCCCGGTCGAGCATATTAGGTTAGCCTCACCTAAGTCACGTCGACCGAGGGGAAAACTGCCTTGGCCACCACCGGCCCGACCACACCCGCCCCGCTCTCCCGCCGCGGCCTGCTGGCCGCCGGCGGCGCGCTCGGGCTCACCGCCCTCCTCGCCGCCTGCGGCGACGACTCCCCGAGCGGCGGTTCCGGCGGCGCCGAGGACGCCGGGGGCAGTTGGTCGTTCACCGACGACCGCGGCAAGAAGGTGAAGACCGACGGCCGTCCGGAGAGGATCGTCGCCTTCGTCAGCTCGGCCGCCGCGCTGTACGACTACGGCGTGACCTGCACCGCGATCTTCGGCCCGAGCGAGCCGATCGACGGCGGGCCCAACCCGCAGGCGGGCGATCTGGACCTGGACGAGCTGGTCAGCCTCGGCGAGGCGTGGGGCGAGTTCAACGTCGAGAAGTACGCCTCGCTCGCACCCGAGCTGCTGGTCAGCAACATGTTCCCGCCGCCCGACCTGTGGTTCGTACCGGAGGAGAGCCGGAAGAAGATCTTCGCGCTCGCCCCCGCGATCGGCGTCAAGGGCGCGCACACCAGCCTGCTGAAGCCGCTGCGCCGGTACGAGGAGCTGGCGGCGGCGCTCGGCGGCGACACGGACAGCGCGCGGGTGAAGGACGACAAGAAGCGCTTCCAGGAGGCCGAGAGCCGGCTGCGCTCGGTGGCGAAGGCCAGGCGCGGGATCAAGGTGCTGGCGATGACCGGCGACAAGGACAACATGTACGTGGCCGTCCCCGGCTCGTACACCGACCTGCACTACTTCCGCGACCTCGGCGTGGACCTCGTGGCGGGCAAGAAGTCCGACGAGTGGGGCTTCTGGGAGTTCCTCAGCTGGGAGAACACCGACAAGTACCACGCCGACCTGATCATGATCGACAACCGCACCCAGGCCATGCCGCCCGAGGAGCTGGCCAAGAAGCCCACCTGGGCCCGGCTCCCGGCCGTCGAGGCCGGGCAGACGACCCCCTGGGCGATGGAGGAGCGCTACAGCTACCGCGGGTTCGCGCCGGTGCTGGAGCGGCTGGCGGACGCCATCGAGAACGCCGACCGGCTCGGCTGAGGGAGGGACCGGCATGGCTTTCCCCGACGACGCACGCGCGCTCGCGGCGGCGCCCACCCCCGCGGAGCGGGTGCGCACCATCCTGGCGACCGCGGGGTCGCTGACGCTGGAGACCGACGGCTTCCGCTGCGACCTGGTGGGCCTGCACACGGCGGGCCCGGCCGCGGGCTCAGGCGCGGGCTCAGGCGCCGGACCCGGCGCGGGCCCCGGCGCGGCGGCCGGACCCGGGTGGCTGCTGCGGCTGCACCCGCCCGCGGACAGCGCGCTCGCGGCCCGGGTGGTCTGCGCGCCCACGGGCGACCTGCCGGTGCGGCTGCACCTGACGGACGTCGCGCCGGTGGGCGTACGGGACCGGGTACGCGCCCGGGTGACGCTGATCGGCTGGCTGGCGCCGGAGCCGACTGAGGCGGCGGGGGACCGGCTGACGCTGGGCTTCGACCCGGCGGAGGCGCTGGTGGTGACCGCGGGCGACGGCGCGGCCCCCGCGACCCCGGACGTGGCGGTGGTGGACCTGGACGAGCTGGCCGCCGCCCGCCCCGACCCGCTGGCCGACCAGGAGCCGGCGATGCTGCTGCACATGGCGGACTGCCACCGCGACGCGGTCGACGCCCTGACCCGCCTCGTCGACCCCGCGGCGCTGCACGGCGTGGTCCGCGTGCACCCGCTGGCGATGGACCGGCACGGCCTCACCCTGCGCTTCGAACACCCCCGCACCCACCGCGACGTCCGCCTCCCCTTCCCCGCCCCGCTGGCCGACGCCGCCGAAGCCGGCCCCGCCGTCCAGACCCTCCTCCACGCCGCCCACCACTGCCCCCGCCGCCGGACCCCCCGCGGCGGGTGAGCGGTCACTCAAGAGGGTGAATACGGGGCCAATGGAGTGATTGCACGCCGGAATGAATTCCAGACTCCCGGCATGGCACAGATGGCACTTCACCAGGCCGGTCCGGCACGTGGGCACGTACCGTGTAAGGAACCACCGACCCGGAAGGAGTCCGCCATGGGTGTTGCCGACGAGCCGCTGACCGTCATGACCCAGAAGGACTTTGAGGCGCTCGCCCAGCTCGGCGCTCGTGTGAACGAGGCGCTGCGCTTGGAGTTCATCTACGGGAAGATCGGGGAGAAGGGCATGCCCGACGGCGACCACGGGCGCATTATCGAGTGGCTGACGCGCTTGAGCATCCAGTCCGATCCCGAATGGTGGCTCTACCCCGAACAGGGTCTGAGGATCGAGCAGTATCGAAAAGGAAACGCTCGGCCCGATGGCTGCCTTGCTCCGAGCGGTACGTTCGTCGGCCAGGGCGAATGGGCAAGTCCCGATGATGTTCTGATGGTGGTCGAGGTCACCGCCCGTGATTCCGACACCAACCAACGCGACCGCACGGACAAGCCACGCGCGTACGCCGAGACCGGTATCCCGGTGTATCTGCTCATCGACCGCGATACCTGCGAGGTGAAGGTCCACTCGGAGCCGGGCGACGCGCGCTACGACAAGATCGTGACGGTACCGATCGGCAAGACCGTCACGCTGCCCGATCCCGTCGGCCTCGAACTGGACACCGAGCCGCTCAAGAACTGGGTGCGCTGACGCGGGACGGGCCGAGGGGGCGGGAGTCGGTCAGGGCGAGGGCGGCGGCGGCCAGCAGGGGCGGCAGGGCGGCCAGGGCGAAGCAGAGGGGGAGCGGGACGCGGCCGATCAGCAGGCCGGTGGCGGCCGTGGCGGCGGAGGTGCCGGCGTTGAGTGCGGTGTTGACCCACGCGCCCGCCCTGGTACGGGAGTCGGGGGCGGCGGACGCGTCGGCGACGAGGTACGCGGTCGTGATGCCCGGTGCCACGAAGAGCCCGAAGAGGGCGGCCCAGGCGACGAGGGCGTACGGGTGCGGGGAGAGCCCGGTGGCGGCGAGCAGCAGGCCCAGGGCCGCCGCGAGCACCGGCAGCCGCCCGGCGACGGACGAGCGCCAGGCGACCGCGCCGTAGACGAGGCCGCCGACGGCGCTGCCGGCGGACATCGCGGCGAGGATCCAGGGCACGAGGCCGTCGGCGCCGTGCTCGTCGGCGAAGGCGACGACGAGCAGTTGCAGCGCCCCGAGGCACGCCCCGACCCCGGCGGCCCCGACGACGGCCTGCCGCATCGCGGGGTTGCCGCGCAGCAGCGCGGGGCGGGGGCCGGGCGGGGGCCCAGGCGCGGGCTCGGGCGCCGGCGTCCCACGTGCCGGGCGGCCGGCGGGCGTGCGCGACCGTGCCGCCGGCGAGGAGACCAGCGCCAGGGTGCCGGTGAGGATCAGCCCGGTGCCGGCGGCGAGCCCCGCGGCCGGCGCTGCGACGGTCACCACCGCCCCGACCAGCAACGGGCCCGCCACGAGCAGCAGTTCCTCGGCGACGGAGTCGAGGCTGTACGCCCGCGCCAGCAGCCGCGCCGGCACCAGGTCGCTCCACAGCACCCGCATCACCGGCCCCAGCGGCGGCGTGAACGCGCCGGCCGCCGCCGCGGGCCCGGCGGCCGCCGCGGCGCCCATGCCGTCCCCGGCGGTGACGACCGCCAGCGCGGCCAGCAGCAGCGCGTACACGCCCGCCATCGGCGGCAGCGCCCGCCGCGGCCCGTGCCGGTCGACGAACCCCGCGCGCACGGGCGACAGCAGGACGCTCGTCGCGCCGAAACAGGCGACGGCGAGCCCCGCCGCGGCGTACGACCCGGTGGCCTCCCGGACGGAGAGCAGCATCGCCAGCGGCACCATTCCGTACGACAACCGCCCCAGCAGGGCGGCGGCGAAGGTGCGGGAGGCGTGCGGGATACGCAGCACGGCCGCGTAGGACGGCGCGGGTACGGGCGCGGACATGGCGGTGTTCCTCAACGGCAGACGCGTGCAGGGGCGGCGTACTGCCACGCCCGGCGGGCGCGGCGGCGCCGGCTCTCATGCACGGGGGAGGAACATGCGCACGAACCTAGCAGACGCACGCGACCGGGCCCGCCCCCTCCTGCGGGGACGGACCCGGTCGTCGGCCGGAGCGGTTACTTCCTGGCGTAGAGGCGCATCGTGATCGGGCCGAAGACCGCCACGATCACGCCCGCCCAGCCCAGGGTCCAGGCGATGTCCGAGGCCGGCCAGTCGCCGTGCATCAGGTCGCGGACCGCGGAGGCGAGGTGGGTGACCGGGTTGTTGTTGACGAACGCCTGCAGCCAGCCGGGCATCGTCTTCGGGTCGACGAAGATGTCGCTGAGGAACGTCACCGGGAACAGGAACATCATGCTGACGCCCATGACCGACTTCTCCGTACGGAGAAGCAGGCCGAACATCGTCCAGATCCAGGAGAACGCGAAGGAGAAGACGATCAGCAGCGCCACCCCCGCGAGCACGCCCACCACGCCGCCGTCCGGGCGGAAGCCCATGATGAGGCCGATGCCGATCATCACGACCGACGCTATGGCGTAGCGCAGCATGTCGCCGAGCAGGTAGCCGACCATCACCGCGGGGCGCCAGATCGGCAGCGAGCGGAAGCGGTCGAAGACGCCCTTCTCGATGTCGGTGTTGACGGAGACGCCGGTGTACATCGTGATCATGACGATGCTCATCACCAGGATGCCCGGCAGCAGGTACTGCAGGTAGTCCGAGGTGGAGCCGGCCAGCGCACCCCCGAAGAGGTACGTGTACATCAGCACCATCATGATCGGGAAGGCGGTGACGTCGAAGAGCTGCTCGGGCACGTGCTTGATCTTGAGCACGGCCCGCCAGCCGAAGGTCAGGGAGGCGGACCACGCGCTGGGCCGCGGCGGCCGCTCCTTGGCCACGAGCAACTCCGCCAGGCTCTCGGTGGTGACCGGCGCGAGTTCCTCGGTGCGGGTCTGGGTCTCGGTCGCGGTGCTCATGCTGCTGCCTCCTGGGTCTCGGCACCGGCCGGGCGGTCGGTGAGGGCGAGGAAGACCTCGTCCAGGCTGGGCTGCCCCAGCGAGAAGTTGTCGACGGTGATGTCCGCGCGGGCCAGCTCGGCCAGCGCGGCGGCGGCCTGCGCCGCGGCCCCGCGCCCTCCCCCATGGCCTCCGGCATGGGCGGTACCCCCATCGCCGTCGCCGACGCGGGCCGTCAGCGCGACGGGGTCGGGCTCCAGCTGGACCTGGGCACCGGCGAGGGCGGTCTCCAGCAGGGCGACCGCCTCCGCGCGCTGCGCGGCGTCGCGCAGCCGGAGGTGGACGGAGCCGGCGCCGACGGACGCCTTCAGCTCGCCCTTGGTGCCCTCGGCGATGACCTTGCCGTGGTCGATGACGGCGATACGGGAGGCGAGCTGGTCGGCCTCGTCCAGGTACTGCGTGGTGAGCAGGACGGTAGTGCCCTGGGCGACGACCACGCGGACGATGTCCCAGACCTGGTTGCGGCTGCGCGGGTCGAGGCCGGTGGTCGGCTCGTCGAGGAACAGGAGGTCGGGGGTGTTGAGGATGGACGCGGCGATGTCGATGCGGCGCCGCATGCCGCCGGAGTAGTTCTTCACCTGCTTCGCCGCGGCGTCGGCCAGGCCGAACGCCTCCAGCAGCTGCGCGGCGCGCACCCGCGCGGCGGCCGGCCTGTGCCCGAGGAGGCGGCCGAGCAGCACCAGGTTCTCGGTGCCGGTCAGGTCCTCGTCGACGGAGGCGTACTGGCCGGTGAGGCTGACCAGGGAGCGCACGTCGTTCGCGTCGTGCACGACGTCCTTGCCGAAGATCCGGGCCTCGCCGCCGTCGGGGCGCAGCAGGGTGGCGAGCATCTTGACGGTGGTGGTCTTCCCGGCGCCGTTCGGGCCGAGGACGCCGTAGACGGTGCCGCGGGGGACGACGAGGTCGACGCCGTCCACCGCGCGGGTCTCGCCGAACACCTTCACCAGTCCCGACGTCTCGATCGCCGGGCCGGACGGGTCGTTGGTCATGTCGTTCTCTCCAGGTTCTCCAGCATTCGGTATGTGTGTGTTCGGTATGTGTACGGTTTCCGCTACGCCACGTACGGCCGCGCCGCGCGGGCCTCCCGGAGGGCCAGGCCCCACCAGGTGAGCTGGTCCAGCAGGGCGCCGGCGGCGCGTACCAGCCCGTCCGAGTAGATGGACCCGCCGGCCGGGAACTTCTCATCGGTCAGGCGCAGGTCCATTCCGACGGCGTCCCGCACGGTGACCGTGTGCAGCTCGGTGAAGACCGAGCGCAGCTGCTCCACCGCGTGCACGCCGTCGCAGCCGAAGCCGTACGACACGAAGCCGACCGGCTTCGCGTGCCACTCGTCGTAGCTCAGGTCGATGGCCTGCTTGAGCTGCGGGGGGAAGCTCCGGTTGCACTCGGGGGTGACGACGACGAACCCCTCGGCCCGCGCCAGCTCCCCGGTGAACGAGTGCAGCTGCCCGGCCGGGTGCCCGGCATAGCGCGGCGGGAGGTCGTAGTGCGCGAGGTCGACGACGGACAGCGCCAGGTCGCCGCGCTCGCCGGCCAGGCCGTCGAGCCAGGGCACGACCGCCGGGGGGCGGCACTCGGCGTCGGCCGTGCCGTCCAGGATGCAGGCGACGCGCAGCGGCTCGGGTGCACGGGTCGTACCGTGCGGGCCGAGCGCACCCCGCTCGCCGGACTCGCCGTTGCGCATCGGGCACCTCCCGGGTCTCGGCCGGCGCCGGGCGGGGCGCCCGGGCCGTTCACCCTTCAGGCGCCAGACGCCGGCAAGCGCCCGCTAGATCCGATCTAGCGACCCCCGCGCGCACCACGCGCCCCTCCGCGCGCCCCTCGCCCAGCCCGCACGCAACCCCCGCGCGGCCCTCGCACACACCCGCCCTCACCTGCGCTTTCACTCCGCCATCCGAACTCTCCTCACGGATACGTAACGGCGTCATGTCCGGGTCGTCCACTGTTCACCCGGCGCTAACCGAAGCCGCCCCGCATGGCCGACTGCCGTCAGTTCGATACAGGACCCGAGTTATGTCCGAATCGATCAGCGGAGAGCAGTGAGAGCCGATGAGCACGAAGCAGACGAAGCGGACCGCAGCCCGCCTGGGCGCCCTCCTCCTCGCCCCGGCGGCCGTCGCCTCCCTCGCCTCCTGCGGCGGGGAGAGCGAGGCGAGCGCCGGTGAGGGGGAGGCCGAACGGCTGACGGGGACCGTCACGATCGACGGCTCCAGCACCGTCGAGCCGCTGACGAGGCTCGCCGGCGAGCGCTTCGGCCGGCAGGAGACCGGGGTGCGGGTCAAGGTCGAGGCCTCGGGCACCGGCGGCGGCTTCGACCGGTTCTGCGCCGGCGAGACGGACATCTCCGACGCCTCCCGGCCGATCAACGACTTCGAGAAGGAGACCTGCGCCAACTGGGACGTGCCGCACCGGGAGCTGACCGTCGCCAACGACGCGCTCACCGTCGTCGTCCCGCGCTCCAACGACTGGATCGACTGCATCTCCACCGACCAGCTCAGGCGCATCTGGGAGCCAGGCTCCGAGCTGACCAGCTGGCAGGAGGTCGACCCCGCGTTCCCGGACGAGCCGCTGCAGCTCTACGGGCCGGACACCGACTCGGGCACCTTCGACTACTTCACCGAGGCCGTCAACGGCGAGGAGAAGGCGTCCCGCTCCGACTTCACCCCGAGCAAGGACGACAACACCCTCGTCAAGGGGGTCGCGGAGCACTCCGGCGGCCTCGGTTACTTCGGCTTCACCTACTTCGCCGAGAACCGCGACAAGCTGCGCGCGCTGGAGATCGACGGCGGCGAGGGCTGCGTCGCACCGAGCACGGCGTCCGTCCAGGACGGCTCGTACAAGCCGCTGGCCCGCCCGCTGTTCATCTACCCGTCGGCGAAGGCGCTGGAGCGCCCCGAGGTGGAGGCGTTCGTCGAGTTCTACGTGGAGAACCACACGGGCTTCGCCTCGGAGGCCGGCTACATCCCGCTCAGCAAGGTGCAGGAGAACAAGCTGCAGCGCGATGTGGAGCGGCTGAAGAAGGACAGCGCCCGCCCCGGCGGTACGGGGGACACCGGCGGCGACTCGGGTGGCTCGGGCGGCCTGTGAGGCGATCCGGCCCGGGGGGCGCGAACGTGATCCGGGGGGCGCGTGACGCCGTGGATCACGCCGTTCATAACGGGCCGATAACGGGATCACGCGCTCCTGTTCCGATGTTCACCTTCAGTTAACCGTCACCACCGGCCGAGTCCTCCAGCACGGATTTTCATGAGACGCGACGAAGGGGGTGGTGACCCACCGATGGACACACCGGCGATATCCGGCCAGCGACACGGACACGTGCTGCTGCTCGCCGATCCGGACGAACAGGTGGCGCACGAGCTTGCGGAGCACCTGTCGGGCCATCAGGTGAAGGTCGTCTTCTGCTCGGACGGGGCGGAGGCGCTCCTCCAGGTCGGCCTGCAGTCCCCCGACGCCGTGCTGGTCAGCGCCAAGCTGCCGCTCGTCCCCGGGGCCCGGGTGGTGGAGGTGCTGCGGCGCCGCAGCGCCACGCCGGTCATCATCGGCGTCGGCCCCGACGACGCGGAGGACGCCGTCGAGGCGCTCACCGCGGGGGCGAGCGCCTGCGTCGCCCGCCCCTACCGGCCGTACGAGGTCCTGAAGATGCTCGGCGTCGCCAGCCCGGCGACGTACGACGTGGACCAGACGGTCGCCTCCGGCCCGTACAGCGTCAACCCGGCCACCTTCGAGGCCCGGGTCGACGGCCGGCTGGTGCAGCTGCCGCTCCGCGAGTTCAAACTGCTGCACCTGCTGGTGGCCAACGCCGAGAAGGTCGTCACCCGCGACCAGATCAGCGCCGAGCTGTGGGGCGGCAGCGCGCCGAAGTCCAACACGATCGCCGTGCACATCCGCCGGCTGCGCGACCGCATCGGGGACAACCCCCACGATCCCCGGATCATCCTCACGGTCCGCAACGTCGGCTACCGCTTCGTGCCGCCGACCGCGGACCTGCCCTAGACCCCACATGCCCGTGTATCTCGATTTGTTTGTTATCAAGCCGCCTCTGGAGTGCGGCCTCAGGAAGGAAAGTCCCCAGTGAAGTCTCAGCGCAAGATCCGGTACCGCACCGCCGCAGGCGTACTCGCCCTCTCCAGCGCCCTCGTCCTCTCGGCGTGCGGCTCCGACGACAACTCCGACTCCGGCGACGACAACGCCAACGGCAACGGCAACAGCGAGAGCAGCGCCCCCGCCGGCGGCGACATCCAGTGCGCCGGCAGCGGCGAGCTGCTCGCCTCGGGCTCCAGCGCCCAGGACAACGCCATCCAGCAGTGGGTCGCCGACTACCAGGCCGCCTGCCCCGACGTGACGGTCAACTACAAGCCGGTCGGCTCCGGCGCCGGCATCGAGGAGTTCCTCAGCGGCCAGACGGCGTTCGCCGGCTCCGACTCCGCGCTGGAGCCGGCAGAGGTCGAGAAGTCCATGGAGGTCTGCACCGACGGCAAGGGCATCAACCTGCCGATGGTCGGCGGCCCGGTCGCCGTCGCCTACCACGTCGAGGGCGTGGACGAGCTGGTGCTCGACGCCGAGACCATGGCGAACGTGTTCAGCGGCGAGATCACCAACTGGAACGACGACGCCATCGCCAAGCTGAACCCCGACGCCGAGCTGCCCGACCTGAAGATCCAGCCGGTGCACCGCTCCGACGAGTCGGGCACCACCGACAACTTCACCGCCTACCTCAACACGGTCACGCCCGACGCCTGGCCGCACGAGGCGGACAAGAAGTGGCCGATCGAGGGCGGCCAGGCCGCCTCCGGCTCGGCCGGGGTGTCCTCGCAGGTGAAGCAGACCGACGGCGCCATCTCGTACATGGAGATCTCGCACGCCGAGGCCAACGACCTGACCACCGTCCTGCTGGACACCGGCGCCGCCGAGCCGGTCGCGGCCACCGTGGAGAACGCCTCCACGGCCATCGGCGTCGGCGAGCGGGTCGGCGAGGCGCCCGACATGGCGCTGGAGCTGGACTACGCGACCAAGGAGGACGGCGCGTACCCGATCACCCTGGTGACGTACGAGATCGCGTGCGACACGGGCAACAAGCCGGAGTCCCTGGACGCGATGAAGTCCTTCCTCAGCTACACCGCCAGCGAGGCGGGCCAGCAGTCGGTCATCGACGTCGGCTACGCCCCGCTGCCCGCCGACATGGCCGCCGAGGTCGCCAAGACCGTCAACAGCCTGTCCTGACCTTCCTGAACCGCCCTCCCGCCGGCCGGCGAACCACCCCGTCCGGCCGGCGGGGGGCCATCCGGTGCACCGCCGCCGGGACGCGGGCGCGGACCGCGCCATCGCCCCACACCAGACCGGAGATTCCCGTATGACTGCTCCACCCACCGGCATAGCCGACAAAGACACCCCCGCCCCACCGCCGACGCACGTCCTGCTGTCGGGCGGCAAGGGCGGCGTCCGCCGCGGCGACAAGATCTTCTCCGGCCTGTCCAAGGGGTCCGGGATCACGCTGCTGCTGATCATGGCCGCGATCGCCGCGTTCCTCGCGTACCGCGCCTCCATCGCCCTCGCGGACAACGAGGGCAACTTCCTCACCACCTTCGAGTGGGACGCCAACGGCAACCCGCCGAAGTTCGGCATCGCCGTGCTGGCCTTCGGCACGGTCGTCTCGTCGGTCGTCGCGATGGCCATCGCGGTGCCGATCGCCGTGGGCATCGCGCTGTTCATCACCCA
>NZ_BAAAPF010000030.1:0-37534 GCF_039531005.1 Streptomyces synnematoformans | reverse complement strand
CGCAGCGAGCCCGGCGGGCCGGCCGGCGGCGGGCGCGTGCCCCCGCGGCTCTCCCGGTGGGCCTGGACCGCCGACGTCGCCCTCGCCCTCGTGCTCGCCGTCGGCACCGTCGTCGCCGACCTCGACCGTTCCTACTACGAGGAGCGCCAGGACGCCCCGCAGGGGGAGGCCCTCGCCCCGCCGCCGCCCGGCCTGCCGGAGCTGGCGGGGCCCCGGGCCGGGGAGCCGTGGTGGGAGCCGCCGGTGCCGCCGGCGCAGCGGCCCGGGGAGCCGCCGGTCGACGTGCGGTACCCGGGGCCGGCCGTCGTCGAGCACGTGCTGCCGCCCGCGCAGGGCTGGGAGCTGGTCCTCGGGGCGCTGGCCGCCGTGCCGCTGGCGGTACGGCGGCGCTACCCGCTCGCCGCGTTCTGGGCGGTGCTCGCCGCGGTCCTCTCGTTCCACCTGGGCGAGGTCGCGCGCGGGGCGACGGCGTTCGCGTTCGCCGCCGGGGTGGTCGCCGCGTACAGCGCGGCGATGTACAGCCCGCACCGCAGGAGCGCGCTGGCGAGCCTGCTCGCCGGGGTGCCGCTGTTCGCGGCATCGGGGGTGGTGCCGGAGCTGGGGCGCGGGTTCGTACCGCTGCTGGTGCTGCTGCCGATCGCGCTGGCCGCGAACGCGATCCACACCTGGCAGCAGCGCGTCCGCGCCCTGCAGGAGGAGCAGGAGGCGGCGACGCGGCTGGCCGTGGACCAGGAGCGGTCGCGGATCGCGCGCGAGCTGCACGACGTCGTCACGCACAACGTCAGCATGATGACGATCCAGGCCGGCGCGGCCCGCAAGGTGCTGGACACCTCGCCGGAGCAGGCGCGGGAGGCGATGCGGGCGGTGGAGGACGGCGGGCGGACGGCGATGGCGGAGCTGCGGCACGTGATGGGGCTGCTGACGATGGCGGCGGCGCGCCCGGCGGACCCGGCGGGACCGGCGGCGGACCCCATGACCGATCCCATGACCGACCCGCTGTCCGGCCCGCCGACGGAGACGCCCCCCGGGGCGTCCCCCGGGCCGCCCGGCGGCGCGGGTCCCCCCGCCCGCCGCGCGCGCACCCCCGCCGCCCCCGACCCCGCGCTCGCCGTCCACCTCGCCCCCCAGCCCGGCCTCGGCCAACTGGCCGCCCTGGCCGGCCGGGTGCGCGACACCGGCGTGCCCGTGGCGCTGTCGGTGACCGGCGCCCCGGAGGCCCCGCTGCCGGCGGGCGTCGACCTCGCCGCGTACCGCGTGGTGCAGGAGGCGCTGACGAACGCCGTCAAGCACGTCGTCAGCTCCTCCGGCGCCGTCTCCGTCGCGCACGCACCCGGTGAGCTGCGCGTCGAGGTCACGGACACCGGCGGCCCGCCCACCGCCCGCGCCGCGGCCGGCAGCGGCCGGGGCCTCATCGGCCTGCGCGAACGGCTGGCGGTCTACGGCGGTACGCTCCACGCCGCCCCGCGCCCCCGCGGCGGCTACCGGGTCCGCGCGGTGATCCCGCTCCCGGGCGCGCGGCCCGGGGCGAACGCGCCCCGCACGGCGGGGGAACGCCCGGCCGGGGACGGGGGACGCGCATGCCCCTGACAGAGCGGGACGGCGCCATGCAGACATAATGACCGGCATGCGGATCTCGGCACGAGCAGACTACGCGGTGCGCGCGGCCCTGGAGCTGGCAGCGGCGACGGCGGACGCCCCGGTCAAGGCGGAGGCCATCGCGGACGCGCAGGGCATTCCGCACAAGTTCCTGGAGGGCATCCTCGGCGACATGCGCCGCGGCCGGCTGGTGGTCAGCCAGCGCGGCGGCCGGGGCGGCTACCGGCTCGCCGCGGCCGCCGACGAGATCACCATCGCCGACGTCATCCGGGTGGTGGAGGGCCCGCTGGTGTCGGTGCGCGGCGCCCGGCCGCCGGAGCTGTCGTACGTGGGGCCGGCGGAGTCGCTGCTGCCGCTGTGGATCGCGCTGCGCGTGAACGTACGCAGGATCCTCGGGGAGGTCACCCTCGCGGACGTGGCGTCGGCCCGGCTGCCGGGCTACGTGCACGAGCTGGCGGAGGACCCCGACGCGTGGACGAACCCCTGACGCCGTAGCCGCACGCGGGGCCCCGGCGGGGGTGTACGTAACACCACCCCGCATTGGGGTCGTGCGCCCAGTGCCCGCGTCCGTCACCGTCCGTAGCTTCGTTGTCAGGCACAGGGAGTGCCGCGATGACGAGGGGTGAAGACGATGTTCGGACGCAACGAGCGCCGCGGGCCCGCCGGTCCCGCCGCCGGGAGCGCGCCGCACGAGGCGCTGCGACTGGTCAAGGTGACCAAGGTCTACGGCACCGGGGGCGCCGAGGAGGCGGCCGTCACCGCGCTCGACGGGGTGACGCTGAGCCTCCCGGCCGGGTCCTTCACCGCCGTGATGGGCCCCTCCGGCTCCGGGAAGTCGACGCTGCTGCAGTGCGCCGCGGGCCTGGACCGGCCGGACAGCGGCGTGGTCATGGTCGACGGCGCGGAGATGACCGCGGGCAGCGAGACGGCGCTGACGAAGTTCCGCCGGGAGCGGATCGGGTTCGTCTTCCAGCAGTACAACCTGCTGCCCACGCTGAACGTCGCGCAGAACACCGTGCTGCCGCTGAAGCTCGCCGGCCGCCGCGTGGACCGCGCCCGGGTGCGCGAGGTGCTGGCCCGCGTCGGCCTCGCCGACCGGATGCGGCACCGGCCCGACCAGCTCTCCGGCGGTCAGCGGCAGCGCGTCGCCATCGCCCGGGCGCTCGTCGCGGCGCCGAGCGTGGTCTTCGCGGACGAGCCGACCGGCGCGCTCGACACCCGCAGCGCACGCGACGTGCTGGGCCTGCTGCAGGAGACCGTGCGGGTCGACCGCCGCACCGTGGTGATGGTGACGCACGACCCCGTGGCCGCCTCGTACGCCGACGCGGTCCTGTTCCTGGCCGACGGCCGGCTGGTGGGGCAGATGAACGCGCCGACCGCCGACGCCGTCGCGGAGCGGATGACGCACCTCGGCGACATGTACGAGGCCGGCGCCCCGCAGTCCGGCGCCCAGCAGCCCGGCGCCCCGCGCACCGCACCGATGGGGGCCTGATCATGTTCTCGCTGGCCATGCGCTCGATCCGGCAGCGGCCCGGCCGCTTCGCCGCCACGCTCCTGTCGGCCTTCCTCGGCGCGACGATCATCATGATGTTCAACTCGCTGCTCGACACCGCGGGCGCCGACGGCGTCGACGACACCAGCGCGGAGTCGCTGTCCACGGCCGCGATGGTCGTCGGCGGCTACGGCTCGCTGCTGGTGTTCTTCGCCGTCGCCTCCACCCTCACGGTCGCCGTACGGCAGCGCACCGACGAGATCGACCTGCTGCGCTCCACCGGCGCGACGCCGGCGCAGATCACCAGGATGGTCGTCGGCGAGGCGGCGGTCGTCGCCCTCGCCGGGGCGCTGCTGGCGATCGTGCCCGGCATGGTCGGCGGGCGAATCCTGCTGGACATGTTCCAGGACAGCGGGCAGGTCGCGGACGACGTCGACCACGCCTTCGGCACCGTCGCGCTGATGTCGGGCATCGACATCACGCTGCTGGCGTCGGTGGGCGCCGCGTTCCTCGCGGTGCGGCGGGCCGGCAGGGCGCGTGCGGGGCGGGCCCCGCGGCGCCGGCTGCGCACCTGGGGCGGCTACGCCGCGCTGGGGCTGGGCGCGGGGCTGTGCCTGACCGGCTTCGCCATGGGCGACGCGGGCCCGGAGGCCATGGCGCCGCCGGCGTACGGGGCGATCCTGCTGTCCGTCGGCTTCGCGGCCTTCTCGCCGGCGCTGCTCGGCGGGCTGCTGCGGCTGGCCGGCGGGGTGCTGACGGCGTTCGGCGGGGGCAGCGGCTACCTGACGGTGCACGGGCTGCGGCAGCGGGCCGCGCAGCTGTCCGGGGTGCTGATGCCGATGGTCCTCTTCGTGGGCATCTCGGTCGCGACGCTGTACATGCAGTCCGTCGAGAACGACCACATCGAGGCCGCCGGGCTGACGCGGTCGGTCGACGACAAGAACCTGGAGACGCTGAACTTCGTGGTCGTCGGGATCATCGCCGTCTTCGCCTGCGTGATGCTGGTCAACACGCTGTACGCGGCGACCTCGTACCGCAGCCGCGAGTTCGGCCAGCAGCGGCTGGCCGGCGCGACGCCCGGCCAGGTGCTGGCGGGGGTCGGCCTGGAGGGGCTGCTGCTGACGGTGACCGGGGTGTTCTTCGGGACGCTGGCCGCGGTGGCCGGGATCGTGCCCTTCACGGTGGCCCGTACGGACCACGTGCTGCCGGAGGCCGGGTACGGGATCTGGGCGGCGGTCGCCGGGGTGGCCGCGGCGGCGACGCTGGCCACCGCGCTGGGCACCGCGCGGCGGGTGCTGCGCACGCCGGCGGTCGAGACGGTCGCGCTGGCGGCGTGAGCGGGGGCGTGGGGAAGGGCCCGTCGACGGGGTCGACGGGCCCTTCGGCGCGGGCGCGAGGCCATCCGCGGGCGGGTAGGGCGGGGCGGGTGGTGCGCGGCGTACGGCACACGGGCCTGTGCGCCCGGGTGCCCACGGGCCTGGGTGCCCACGGACAGCCGCCGCCCGCTAGGCCAGGTTGCGGTCCGCGTACACGCGCATCGCGTCCCGTACGAACTCCGCCGTGCCCTCCCCGTGCGCGTCGTAGTGCGCGGTGAACCGCGGGTCGTCCACGTACATCTGCCCCAGCCCCGCGAACGCCTCCGCCGACGGCTCCCGCCCCTGCCAGCCCGCGCTGATCCACTCGTACTGGCGCCGCGTGATCTCCTGCGCCGCCACGCCGTCCGGCGACTCGCCGGCGGCGTGCGCGGCGGCGAAGTCGTCGGCGATGTCGCGCTGGCGGCGCTGGAACCCGCGCCGCTCCGCCTCGCTCAGCGAGCGCCACCACCGGTCGCCCCGCTCGTACGCGGCCTTCCCCCAGCGCCGTGTGACCTCCTCCTCGTACCGGGTGTGGTCGAATCCGTCGAGCACCTCGTCCGCCATCAGCGGCTCACCTTCCCTCAGCTTCCGCAGCGTCGTCTGCACCGATGCGATCTGCCGGCCGATGCGCCGCCGCTCCTGCTCCAGCAGCTCCAGGTGCGCGTCGAGCGCGGCCGCGGTGTCCGCGGGGCCGCGGTCGCCGTCGAGCGCCTCGGCGATGGCCGGGAGGCCGAGGCCGAGTTCGCGGAGGAGCAGGATGCGCTGCAGCCGGACGAGGGCGTGCGCGTCGTAGTAGCGGTAGCCGTTGGCCGCGACGCGGCTGGGGCGGAGCAGCCCCACCTCGCCGTAGTGGCGCAGGGTGCGGCTGGTGGTGCCCGCGGTGCGGGCGATCTCCTGGATGGACCACTCCATGGCGGTGCGCGCTCCTCGTCCGAAGGGCGGGGACCGGCCGGCCGGCCGGTGGGACCACCGTAGAAGTTGACGTTGCGTCAAGGTCAATCCCGGAGGGCGCGGGGCGCCGGCGCGGTTCGCGGACGAGGCCGGGGCGGTGGCTCAGTCCAGCCGGCGGTCCAGCACCCGGAACAGCTCCCCGTCGTCGTCGCCGTCCAGGGACCAGACCATCGCGCCGCCCAGGTCGCGGTCGTCGATGTACTCGGCCTTCTGGGCGACGACCCCCGGGTCGTCGTACGTCCAGAACGTGCTGCCGTCGAACAGCCATGCGTGGCCGTTCCTCCGGTCGCGGTACACCTCGTACGCGCCCGAGGCCGCGAACTGCTTCAGGACCTTGTAGTCCTCGAAGCCCGCCTCCCACGTGCCCGGCGCCGCGCCCGCGGCCGGCTGGTGGTAGCCGTCGCCGCCGCCCTCGACGCCCTGCCAGCCGCGGCCGTAGAACGGGATGCCGAGGACCAGCTTGTGGCGCGGCGCGCCGCGCTGCAGCCAGTCGTCGACGACCTGCTGCAGGCTGTCGTCGGGGGAGTGGATCGCGGACTGCTGGTTGGTGTTCTTCTCCCAGGCGCCGTGCAGGTCGTAGCCCTGGAGGGTGGCGTAGTCGAGGTAAGGGAAGAGCTTGCGGGTCTCGTAGCCCGCGTCGATGGCGTGGACGCTGGCCGGCAGGAACGCCGTCAGCAGCAGGTGCCGGTCGCGGCCGGGACGCCCGCGCTCGGCCCGGTCGAGCTGCCGCCGGAACTCCTTGACCAGCGCGGTGAAGTTCTCCTTGTCCTCGGGGCGGTAGACGGTGTCGGCGTCACCGGGGTAGTTGGGCCACTCCCAGTCCAGGTCGATGCCGTCGAAGACGCCCGCCGCGCTGCGGGGGCCGCCGCGGCCGTCGACGCGCGGCAGGTTGCCCTTGATGAACAGGTCGATGCAGGACGACACGAACTCCCGGCGCGACTCGGGCGTGCGCACCGCGTCGGAGAAGTGCGTCGACCAGGCCCAGCCGCCCAGCGACATCATGACCTTCAGGTCCGGGTACCGGGCCTTCAGTTCGCGGAGCTGGTTGAAGTTGCCGGCGAGCCGCTGGCGCGGCGAGTCGGCCCGGCCGTCGACGGACTCGGCGGCGGTCATCCCGCGCTGGTAGTCGGTGTAGGCGTCGCCTTCGCCCTCGATGGTGTCCTCGAAGCACGTGCCGTCGGGGCTGACGTTGCCGAAGGCGTAGTTGAGGTGCGTCAGCCGCGCGGCGGTGCCGTTGGTGACGAGGTCCTTGACGAGGAAGCCGCGGTCCCTGGTACCCCACTGGGTGAAGTAGCCGACGCGCCGGGCCTCGTCCCGGTCGCCGTGTCCGCCGTGACCGTGGTGACCTCCGTGTCCGTGGTGACCGCCGTGGCTGCCGTGACCGCCGTGACCGCCGTGCCGGCCCGCGGCGGCGGAGGCTTCGTCGGGGGTCGCGGCGGTGGCGCCGGCCGTGGTCAGGCCGGGGGTGACCAGGAGGGACAGCGCACAGCCGGCCACGGCCAGGCGGCGCACGAGTCTTCGGTGCATGGAAACCCTCTTCTCGGGAGATCGCGCTTCTCTCGGCGCGCCGAACGCTATTGGCCTAGACCAATAGGGGTCAAGGGTTCGTACGGCGGCGCACCCGGCGGTACGACCCTGCTCAGCACGGGTGATCGGCACGATCTAGGGTGAATCCGGACAGCGTCGGGTCGCGGCGGGAGGTACGGGCATGACCGCGGACACCGGCCTCGGCGACCTCCTCGACGGCAACGACGTCGCCGGGCTGCAGCAGTGGCTCGCCGACCACCCCCCGCACGTCGTCGCCGACGAACTCGCCCGCGCCGACGAGGTCACGGCCGTCTTCTGCTTCCGGCTGCTGGCGAAGGACCGCGCGGTCGAGGTCTTCGAGGAACTGGACGCGGTCGACCAGCAGAAGATCCTCGAAGGGCTGCGCGACCAGACCTTCCGGCACGTCGTCGAGGAGATGGACCCCGACGACCGCGCCCGGCTGCTCGGCGAGGCGCCCGCCAACTTCGCCCAGCGCGTGCTGGCCGGCCTCAGCTCCCGCGAGCGTGCCCTGACCGCCCCGCTGCTCGGGTACGAACAGGACGCCGTCGGCCGGTACATGTCGCCGGAGCTGGTGCTGCTGAAGGAGCGCTCCACCGTCGCCGAGGCGCTGGACCGGGTGCGCCGCGTCGGCCCGGACGCCGAGACCGTCTACACGCTGCCGGTCGTGGACGACCGCCGGCACCTGGTCGGCGTCGCCTCCCTGCGGGAGGTGGTGCTGGCCCCGCCGGCGCGCCCCCTCATCGAACTGGTGGACACGGAGTTCCCGCGGGTCTACGCCACGGACAACGCCGAGACCGCCGCCCGCCTGATGCAGGAGGCCAACCTCCTCGGCCTGCCCGTCGTGGACAGCGAGGAGCGGGTCGTCGGCATCCTGACGGTCGACGACGCCATCGAGCTGATCGAGGAGGCGGACACCGAGGACGTGGCCCGGCAGGCCGGCGCCGAGCCGGTGGAGGGCCACTACCTGTCGGTCGGGGTCTTCCGGCTCGCCCGCGCCCGCATCATCTGGCTGTTCCTCCTCATCCTCGCCGCCACCCTCACCGCCGGCGTGCTGCAGGCGTTCGAGGGGGAGCTGGCGGAGGTGACCGCGCTGGCGGTGTTCATCCCGCTGCTCGTCGGCACCGGCGGAAACGTCGGCGCCCAGGCCGCGACGGCCGCGGTGCGCGCGATCGCGGTCGGCGAGCTGCGGACCGGCGACGTGGCCCGGGTGGCGTGGCGGGAGTGCCGGGTGGGCTTCCTCCTCGGCGTCGGGCTCGGCGTCGTGGGCATGGTGCTGGCGACGGTCATGACCGACGGCCGGATCGCGGTGACCGTGTCGCTGTCGCTGGTGCTGATCTGCTCCTGGGCGGCGGTGGTCGGCTCCGCGATGCCGCTGCTGGCCCGGCAGCTGGGCATCGACCCGGCGGTGATCTCGGCCCCGCTGGTGACCACGCTGGTCGACGCCACGGGGCTGGTGATCTACTTCCTCATCGCCCGTGCGGTGCTGGGCCTCTGAGTGCGCGGGCGTACCCCCGGAGGCCGCCGCGTACGCCGGGGTGCCGGACGCGGTGCGTCAAGCTCTCCCCCGGGGTTGCGGGCCGGGCCGCCGGTTGCCAGGCTTTCGCCCGTGTTGAGGCCGGAACGGTGCAGGCCAAGGATGGCGTGGGCTGGGACGGCGACCGCGGCGACGGGGGTGTGGAGAATCGGTGCCTCTAGGTGAGCAGCCCGCCTATCTCCGGGTCGCCGCGGATCTGCGCCGGAAGATCGTCAGCGGCGAGCTGCCCCCGCATGCGCGGCTGCCCTCGCAGGCCCGTATCCGCCGGCTGTACGGGGTCTCGGACACCGTCGCGCTGGAGGCGCGCAAGGTGCTGATGGCCGAGGGGCTGGTCGAGGGCCGGTCCGGGTCCGGCACGTACGTACGCGCGCGCCCCGAGCCGCACCGGCTGGTCCGTACGGGCTACCGCGGCCTCGGCGACGTCACCCCCTTCCGGCAGGAGCAGGCCGACGAGTCGGTCGACGGCTCCTGGGACTCGCGCAGCGCACAGGAGCGCGCCGGCGCGGACGTCGCCGCCCGGCTCCAGCTGGCCGCGGGCGAGCCGGTGATGCGCACCCGCTACGTCTTCCGCTCGGCCGGCGAGCCCGTGCTGCTGTCCACCTCCTGGGAGCCGCTGGCCCTCACCGGCCGCACGCCCGTGCTGCTGCCCGAGGAGGGGCCGCTGGCCGGGCGCGGGGTGGTGGAGCGGATGGCGGCGATCGACGTCGTCGTGGACAACGTCGTGGAGGAGGTCGGCACCCGCCCGGGGCTGGCCGAGGAGGCGCAGGCGCTCGGCGCGGTGCCGGGGCAGCCGGTGCTGTGCATCCAGCGGACGTTCTACGCCTCGGGGCGGGCGGTCGAGACGGCGGACGTGATCGTTCCGGCCGACCGCTACCGCGTCAGCTACCACCTGCCGGTCCGCTAGCCCGGCCCCGGGGAGCCGTGCCCCCGGGCTCTCTTCTCCTCCCCGATTCGAACTTCCGGCCGAGAAAGGCACTTCTCGTGTAAAGCCGTATGCGGGGAGTGAATGCCGGGCGTAAGCTCTGGCATATTCGGCAGGCAAGCAGGGCGGCCGGGCGAGAGCCGTGCGGACGCGCCCTGGACGGACACTCCTGGGGGTGGGGCTTATGGGCGACAGCGGTGCCGCACGCCCGTGGGTCGTCGTCCGCGAGGACGGGAACGGCAACCGCTACCGCGTCGGCCGCTACGCCACGCGCGCCGAGGCCGAGAGCGTGGTCTCCCGTTTCGGACCGGCGGGGCAGCGGCAGATATACCGGGTAGAGCGCGCCGGCGGCGGGGACGCCGCCAACTCCGCGTAGCTTTGCATACGCATGTAGGTGATATTTAACACCAGAACGGGTATGTAACTACCACTCCCCTCAAGTCGGGCAAATCCGACAGAACTCCGCTGGGATGTGGTAGGTGTGAGCAACCCTCCGTTCCTCCGCCACGCCGCCGTGACGCCCCTGTCCCCCGTGCCGCCCCTCGCCGGCCCCTCCGGCCCCGGCCCCGGCCCTGGCCCCTCGGGACCTTCCGGCCCTTCCGGCTCTTCCGGACCTGCCGAGTGGAGCTTCCCCGCCGACCCCGGCTGCGTGCGCACCGCCCGCGCCGTCGTCCGCGACACCCTGCGCACCTGGCACCTCGACCCCGTGAGCGACCTCGCCGTCCTGCTCGTCAGCGAGCTGGTCACCAACTCCCTGCGCTACGCCTCCGGCCCCGTCGGCCTGCGCCTGCACGCCGTCGGCGGATCCGACGCCGGCGGCGCCATCCGCGTCGAGGTGTCCGACACGCTGCCGGTGCCGCCGCGGGTGCGTACGGCCGCGCCCGACGAGGAAGGCGGCCGGGGGCTGCAGTTGGTCGCCACCGTCGCGCTGCGCTGGGGCATCGAGCGCGCGGGAATGGGCAAGACGGTGTGGTTCGAGCTGGGGTCCGCTGGTTAGAACGTACGGGGGAGGCTTCATCGGCGTACGGAAGGGGGCGCGCGGGGGCGTAGCGCCGGGTGCCGTGCGGGCACCACTTCGCAGACGCAGCGGTGACGGGCCGGAAGCGGTGGGGCGTTCCGAACCGTGACCCGACGACCATGTTCCGGATACGGATCTTCCCGCATACTCTGCGGTGCGTACCCGGTGCAGGATCAGCAAAGGGGGCGGTCGCGTGGGAGCACCGTTCTGGCAGAGCAGTCCGCCGGGCTCTATCTACGACCACATCCAGGTGGCCTCCTTCGCCCTGGACGCGGACGGGCGCATCGAGCAGTGGAGCGCCCGCGCCGAGGAACTCCTCGGCATCCCCGCCGCCGAGGTGCTGGGTCGCGACGCCGTCCTGGCGCTGGTTCCGGAAGAGCAGCGGGCGGACGTGGGGGAGAAGGTCGCGGAGATCCTCGACGGACGGGAGTGGACCGGCCTGCTGCCGTACCGCAGACCGGCGGTGACGGACGCGGCCGGCGCCGAGCACCCCGCCGTCGACGGGATCGCCGAGCTGTACGTCATGCCCACCACCGGCGCCGACGGCGCCCGCGGCGCGCTGTGCGTCGCCGTCGACGCGTACGCGCTCCGCCGCATCGAGACCGACCTCGCCGCCTCGCAGGCCGTTTTCGGCCAAGCCCCGATGGGCTTCCTCCTGTTCGGCACCGACCTCCGGCTCGTACGCGTCAACGAGCGCTTCGCCGCCGCCTTCGGCGGCACCGTCGCCTCCCACTCCGGCCGCGCCCCCCGCGACTACCTGCCGCGCCCCGAGGCCGAGCGCGTCACCGCCGCCCTGAAGCAGGTCCTCGACACCGGCGAGCCCGTCACCGACATGCAGATCCTCGGCCCCGCCCCCGAGGAGCCGCAGAGCGCCGCCCGCGCGGCGGACGCGCGCGAGGGCCAGGTGGGCAGCCTGCGGTGGTCCATATCGCTGTACCGGGTGCACAGCAGCACCGGCCGGCCCATGGGCGTCGCCGCCATCGCCGCCGACATCACCCGCCGCCGCCGCGCCGAGAGCGAGGCCGCCAGCACCCGCCGCAACCTCGCCCTGCTCAACGAGGCCGGCGCCCGCATCGGCAACTCCCTCGACCTGGAGACCACCGCCCGCGAGCTGCTCGGCGTCACCGTCCCGCAGTTCTGCGACATGGCCTGCGTCGACGTCTACCAGAGCCTCCTCGACGGCGACGAAGGCCGCCCCGGCATCGCCGACGGCAGCGCCGAGCTGCGCCGCGTCGCCTTCGCCAGCGCCGTCTCCGACGCCCCCGGCACCGCCGTCGGCTCCACCCACCGCTTCCCGTTCCACTCCCCGTACGCCGCCGCGCTGCGCACCGCCCAGGTGCGCCGGGTGCCCGGCGGCACCGACGACGGCGACGGCGGGCTGGTGCAGACGACGCTCGCGGTGCCGCTGGTCGCGGGCGACACCGTCGTCGGGCTCGTGCAGTTCTCCCGCGCCCGCGGCAGCGAGGACTTCGGCGAACGCGACGCCGCCCTCGGCGAACAGCTCGCCGCCCGCGCCGCCGTGTGCATCGACAACGCCCGCCTCTACCGCCGCGAGCACTCCCGCGCCCTCATCCTCCAGCGCAGCCTGCTCCCGCCCGGCGACCCCGAGGCCGCCGGCCTCGACATCGCCTGCCGCTACCTCCCCGGCAACACCGCCACCGAGGTCGGCGGCGACTGGTTCGACGTCATCGAGCTGCCCGGCCACCGCACCGCGCTCATCGTCGGCGACGTCATGGGCCGCGGCCTCCGCGCCGCCGTCGCCATGGGCGAACTCCGCACCGCCGTACGCACCCTCGCCATGCTCGACCTGGAGCCCGCCGAGGTGCTCGCCGCCCTCGACGAGATCGCCGCCGGCCTCGGCGGCGTCTCCGCCGAGGTCTACCTCGCCACCTGCGTGTACGTCGTCTACGACGCGGTCACCCGGCGCTGCACCATCGCCAACGCCGGCCACCTGCCGCCGGTCGTCGTGGAACCCGACGAGCCGCCGCTGCTGCTGGAGGTGCCGACCGGCATGCCGCTCGGCGTCGGCGGCGAGCCGTTCGAGGAGGTCGACGTCGAGCTGCCGGACGGCGCGCTCCTCGCCCTCTACACCGACGGCCTCGTGGAGTCCCGCGACCACGGCCTGGCCGAGGGCCTGGAGGAGCTGCGCAAGGCGCTCTCCGCCCCCGCGCAGCAGCTGGAGGACGTCTGCGACCACGTGCTCGACACGCTCTACACCCGGCACGGAGAGGACGACATCGCCCTGTTGACGGCCCGTATCCGGGGGCTGCCCGCCGACACCGTCGGCGACTGGCGGCTGCCCGCGGAACCCCGCTCGGTCGCGCTCGCGCGCGAACACGCCCGCACGCAGCTCGCCGCCTGGCAGCTGGAGCCGCTGATCGACACCACCGAGCTGCTCGTCAGCGAGCTGGTGACGAACGCCCTCCGGCACGGCGAGGGCGGCCGCAGCGGCGGCGGCGAGCCGGAGATACGGCTCCGGCTGCTGCTGGACCGCACGCTGGTCTGCGAGGTGTGGGACAGCAACCTGGTCCAGCCGCGGCGCCGCCGCGCCCGGGACACCGACGAGGGCGGGCGGGGGCTGCAGCTGGTCAGCATGCTCAGCAAGAACTGGGGCAGCAGGCGCACGCACCGCGGCAAGACGGTGTGGTTCGAGCTGGCGCTGCCGGGCACCGAGCCGCAGAAGGAGCTGGACGCGGAGGCGCTGCTGGCGGCGTTCTGAGCACCGAGCACGGCGCGGGGCGCCCGGGCGGCGTCCGGGTGGCGTCCCTCAGGCGACGCCGGGCCGTGCCGCGTCGCGCCGGGAGTCGAGGGCGGCCAGCTTCTCCCGCATCGCGTCGAGGTTCTGCTTCAGCCTCTCCACCACCTCCGTCTGCGCGGCGATCAGCGGCTCGGCGGCCGTCGCCGCGCTCTCGGCGGTGGTCTGCCGCTCCAGCGCCGTACGGGCCAGGTCGTCGAATGTCCCGGCCAGCGCGGCGGCGACGCCCGCGGGCAGCTCGTCGGCCCTGCGGCCGGCGGCGCGGGCCTTGGCGCCCCACTCGTCGGCGGCCCCGGCGGCCCGCCGGTGGTCCGCCTCCCTCAGGCGCAGGTTGCCGAGGGCGGTGGCGGCGGCCCGCTCCGCTTCGCGGATGTGGTCGGAATAGTCGCGGACGAGCCGGTCGAGCGTCTGCTGCGGGTCCTCGGCCCGGTCGACCAGGGCGTCGACGTCGGCGCGGGCGAGCCGGAGGGTACGGCCGAGGATGGTCTGCCTGCCGGTCATCGGGGTCTCCCTTGGCTGTCGCGGGTACGTTCCGGGGCGTACGCCGGGTCCGTTGCTCCTCAGAAGCGGCCGCCGCCGCCCATCCGCCTCCGGGTACCCCCGCCGCCGAAGCTCCCGGGGCCGCGGCCGAGGCCGCCCCCGAAGCCGCGCCCCGAACCGCCCTCTCCGAATCCGCCGCCGAGCATGCCGCCGAGGATGATCCCGCCGAGTATCCCCGTGCCCATGCCCCCGCGCCCGCCCCCGCAGCTGTCCTCGCCCTCTCCCTCGCCCTCGCGCCCGTGGTCGCCGCCGTACGGGCCGCCGAAGGGCCCGCCGCCGTACGAGCCGTCGAAGCCGTGGACGTCCTGCTCGGCGAGCCGGTGCGCCTCGCGGCCCAGTTCGTCCGCGCGCAGCGCGTGCCGGAGGGCGCCGGCCGGGTCGGTGCCGGCGTGCTCGCCGGCCTGCCGCAGGTGCCGCTCGGCCTCGCCCAGCCGGGTACGGGCCGCAGGGCCGACGCCGCCGCGGCGGGTGGTGACGTAGTCGCGGGCGGCGGCCACCGAGCTGTGCGCGCCGACCAGCGCGCGGTCCAGCAGCCGGCCCGCCCGCGGCTCGGCCTCCTCCCTCTCCCTCTCCCTCTCCCCCTCCTCCTGCCGCTCCCGGGCCGCGGCCGGCGCTCCCGCCAGCGCCGCGTCCGCCTCCACCACGCGGCGCAGCGCGGACAGCGGATCGTGCGGGCCGCCGGACGCCTCCCGCTCCACCTCCGCCAGCACCGTCCGCGCCCGCGCGACCCGGTCCCGCAGACCGGCGCTCGACTCGTCCGCGGCCGTGCCCCGCACCGCGCCCTGCGCGTCCGCGAGGTCCGCGCGGATGTCGCGCAGCGCGTCGGCGAGCACCGCGGCGCCCGCGCCCAGCTCCCGCTCGCGCCGGCCGACGAACTCGGCGAGGGCGCCGGCCTGGTCGACGGCGCTCTCGGCGGCCCGGACGTGCACGGCGGTCGTGACGGGGACGTCGGCGCTGAGGGCGGCGCGGGCGTGGGTGAGGTTCTCCGTCGCGAACTGCAGGCGGTCGCGGGCGGCGTCGGGGTTGCCGGCGACGGCGGCGAGCGAGTCGGGGGCGTAGGCGCCGGCCAGCGCGGTGAGCGTGCCCTCGGCGGCGCCGATACGGTCCGGGAGCCGCCGCGCGGCCTCCTCGGCGGCGGCGAGGACCTCCGGCGCCCGCGACACCATCGCGCGCAGCCCGTCGAAGGCGTCGGCCTCGGCATCGAGGCGGGCGTTGGCGTCGGTGCACCGGGCGACGATCTCGTCCAGCATGTCGCGGCGCGCGGCGTCGTCCTCGGGGCGCGCGTCGTCGAGGGCCTGCCGGAGGCGGAAGGCGGCGATCAGCTCGGCCTGCGCGGCGTCGACGGCGTCGGCGAAGGGGCGGGCGGCCTCCTCGCCGGAGCGGGCGGTGGCGAAGCCGAGTTCCTCCCGGCTGGTGCGGACGGCGTCGTCGGTCTCGACGAGGAGTTCCCTGGCGCGGGCGTCGAGTTCGGGGAGGGGGGTGGGCGGGGGTGTGATCGGGCCGCCCGGCTGCAGGTGCACCGGGCCGTGGGGGGTGGGCTTCCGTTTCCGGTAGACGTACACGGCGAGGGCCACGGCGGCGACGGCGACGGCGACCGGCGCCACGAAGTCGGCGGCGCGGATGTCGCTCTCGGCGGACGCGCCGAGGGCGCCGGCGGGCACGGCGTATGCGGTCATGGCGACGGACACGGCGGCGACGGGCACAAGCGCGAGGGCCCCGGCCGCGGTGAGCCGGGCAGCCAGCCGCCGTATCCGCATGCGCGCGCCTCCCGCACCGGTACGCGCCGCAGGTCGGCACGCCCTGTACGGGAGGTTATGCGCCTTTCGCTCCCCCTGCATCCGGGAGGGCGGCGCGCCCTCCCCGTAGACGGATCACCGCCCCGTACTCCGGCGCGCCGGCCCCGGCCGCGACGTGCCGAGCTTCCGGTACCCCAGGCGGCGTACGCGGCCCGCACCGGCGCCGCCTCGGGCTCCGGCAGCACGTGTGCAGCCGGCGGGCGACGCCCCGCCGCCGCCAGGGCTTGCGCACGGCCAGGTCGATGACCGCGAACGTGCACTGCCCGTCAGCGACGCCAACGTCCTCATCCGCAGACATCCCGCCCACTGATCTCCCACTCTCCGGCCGTTGGGAAACGGCGGTCGAGGGGGGGCGGGCACAGGGCGGACGACGCGCGTCGGGCCGGCCGGGGGCTCGGTCGCGCGAGGGAAGTCAGGCGCCGAAGTGCTGGGCGCGGAGGATCAGCACGACGCCGTCGCGGTAGTCCTCCTGATACCAGACCATGACGGGGCCCTCGGCGAATGTCAGCACTCTGGATGCGGCTTCGGTGATGTCGAAGGGCCTGCCGATGCGGCGGACCCCGACGGAGTCGGCGATGCGCTGCGCGATCACTTCGACGTCCTGCGTCTGCGCCTTGCTCAGGCTGCCGACGACGTTCTCGGCGTCGGGTTCGTACTCCCAGGTCCAGTCGCTCACCCGGCGGCGGCCTCCGTCTGGGCGAGGAGCGCGGCGAGTTCGGCGGCAGCGGCTCGGCGCGCTGCGCGGTCGTCGGACTCGCTGACGATGCGCTGGCACTCGCGGAAGCGGGCAAGCCGTTCGGGGAATCGGGCGATGCCGACCCATGACCACCAGTGTTCGACGAACGCGCGGGGCGGCGTGAGGGTGTATTCGTCCCGGGCCTGGCGGATCGCGTCGTTCCACTGCTGATCGAACGCGGCGACGGCGGACGGGTCGAGCTGGGCGACGGCGATGCGGAGCGCGGCGGGGGTCTTGTCGGGCATGGGGACGGTCGGCCCGGCGGGGTCGAGCGGGGCTGTGGTCATGGGCGGCGGTCTCCTCGGCGGTGGCCCCGTGACCATGGCATCAGAACCATGGTCACGGGGCCATACTATCGTGATCATCGGGCGACTTGCCCAACCGCACGGGTGGTCCTCAGCACCCCCGCGGCTTCAGCCACGCGCACTCCACGTCCGCGTCCGCCCCGCGCTCCGCGCTCCGTGTCGACGGCGACGGCGCCGTCTCCGGTGACCCCTCGCCGTACCCTGCCAGCGTCGTCACCACCGCGTCCTCGATGTCCTTCACCGAACCCGCCAGGTAGTTGTTCAGCACCACGCTGAACACCAGCTCCCTGCCGTCCGCGTCCGTCACGTACCCCGACAGCGCCGACGCCCCCGTCAGCGACCCCGTCTTCGCCCGCGCGTTGCCCTCCGCCGGCGTGTCGCACATGCGCGACCGCAGCGTGCCGCCCACGAAGCGGTCCGGGTCGCACGCCACCGGCAGCGACGTGTACCAGGTGTCGAACCACGGCTCGTCCTGGACCGCCGTCAGCAGCTTCACGAACTCCCGGCTCGGGATCATGTTCCCCCGCGACAGCCCCGAGCCGTCGACCTGGCGCAGGGTGGACGTGTCGACGCCCACCGACGTCAGGTACGACGAGACGCCGCGCAGGCCCGCGCCCCAGGTGCCGGCGTCCGCCGTCTCCACGCCGATCGTCTTCGTCAGCACCTCCGCGTGGCCGTTGTTGGACAGCTTCATGAACGGGATCAGCAGGTCCTTCAGCGGCATCGAGCTGTGGCTCGCCACCGGGCGCGCCCGCTCCGGCGTCGCCCGGCCCAGCCGCGTCCTGCCCTCGACCTCGACCCCGTGCCGCTCCAGCGCGTCGCGGAAGACCGCCGCCGCGTAGCCGGTCGGCTCCCACACCGTGATCCACTCCTTGGTGGCGTTCGCCTTCACCGGGATGTTCCCGCTGACGACGATGGTGTTCGTGCCGTGCTCGCGCGCGATGCCCAGCGTGTCGCGCTCGCCCTCCGGGACCGTGCGGCCGCGGTTGTCGATCTTCACGTAGTCGGTGGGCGGCGTCACCTTCACCCTCGGCCGGGCGCCCGGCCGTTTGCCGGGGTACGCCTCCACGACCACCGTTCCGGCGTCGTAGTCCGTGTCGGGGGCCACGGTCAGCGCGGAGATCTGCATGGCGTAGTAGTCCGACTCGTAGTCGGCGGACCACCCGTTGCCGAGGCGTACGGCGTCGAAGCGGGTGTCGTCGGCGACGAGCCGGTCGACCTCGTCCACGCCGGCCGCCGCGACCTTCGCGGCCAGCGCGTCGTAGTCGGCGGCCAGCATCGTGGGGTCGCCGCTGCCGCGCAGGTACAGGTCGCCCCGGGCGGTGAGGACGTCCGTGGGCCAGGTGTGGTCGGGGCCCAGCAGCTCCATCGCCGCGGCGGAGGTGGGCAGCTTGGTGTTGGAGGCGGGCATGAGCCGGGTGGCGGCGGAGTGCTCGTAGAGCGTCTCGCCGCTCGCCGCGTCGGCCACGACGACGGACGCGAGCGCGCCCTCCAGCCGCTCGTCGGCGAGGACGTTGTCCAGTGCCTGCTTGAGCCCGTCGTCGTCGGGGTCCGCCCCGGCGGGGGCGCCGCCGCCGAGGCCGAGGGCGAGGGCGAGGAGGCTCGCCGTCGCGGCGGCGGGCCAAGTCCACGTACGTGCTGATGACTTCCGGCTTCCGGGGGTGTTCAACTGCTCCGCTTTCTCTAGTCAAACGTAGTCGCTTGTAGTCGTGTATCTTGTTCGTGTGAAGCTTTCGGAGTGGGCGCGTCAGCAGGGCGTGAGCTACCAAACCGCTTGGCGGTGGGTGAAGGACGGGAGGATGCCTGTCCCTGTCCGCCAGGCGCCGTCTGGGACGTGGCTGGTCGATGAGCCCGTCGTCCAGGTGGCGGGGCGTGTGGTGGCGTACTGCCGCGTGTCCTCCAGTGACCAGAAGACCGATCTGGAACGGCAGGCGGCCCGGGTTGTGGCCGGTGCGAACCGGCAGGGCTTGGCCGTCGCGGAGATCGTCACCGAGGTCGGTTCGGGGCTGAACGGGCGGCGGAGCAAGCTGCACCGGCTCCTGTCCGACCCTGAAGCGGCCGTGATCGTGGTCGAGCACCGTGATCGGCTGGCCCGGTTCGGTGTTGAGCACCTGGAAGCCGTCATGTCGGCGTCTGGGCGGCGCCTGATCGTTCTCGACCCCGCAGAGACCACCGATGACCTGGTGCGGGACATCACCGAAGCGCTGACCTCGATGTGTGCCCGCCTGTACGGGCGGCGCGCGGCGAAGAGTCGCGTTGAACGCGCGGTGGCTGTGGCGACCGGCAAGGACGCCGAGTGAAGAAGTTCCAGCCGCAGCCCGGGTTCGTGGTGCAGGCGTTCCGGTTCGCGCTGGACCCGAGCGCTGGCCAGGAACAGGCTCTTCGGTCGCACTGCGGTGCGGCCCGCGCGGCGTACAACTGGGCGGTGGGCTGGGTTACGGCGTCGTGGTGGCAGCGCCACGCCGAGGAGACGTATGGCATCCCGGAGCCGGAGCTGACGGATTGGCGGCCGTGGTCGCTGCCCGCGCTGCGCAAGGCGTTCAACGAGGCCAAGCATGCGGACCCGCGGTTTGCCGGGTGGTGGGAGGAGAATTCCAAGGAGGCGTACAGTACGGGCCTGGCGAACGCTGCTGCCGCGTTCGACAACTACGCCAAGT
This sequence comes from Streptomyces synnematoformans, assembly GCF_039531005.1. Taxonomy (NCBI): domain Bacteria; kingdom Bacillati; phylum Actinomycetota; class Actinomycetes; order Kitasatosporales; family Streptomycetaceae; genus Streptomyces; species Streptomyces synnematoformans. Next base: position 18,329 of record NZ_BAAAPF010000030.1, on the reverse strand, counting down.
CGAAGAACGGTAAACGCAAGGGCAAGCGGGTGGGGATGCCCCGTTTCAAGTCGAAAAGGAAGGCGCGTCTGGCCTGCCGGTTCACCACCGGCGCGATCCGCGTGGAGGCGGACGGCCGGCACGTGACGCTGCCCCGGCTGGGCACGATCCGCGTCCACGAGCCCACCGTCAAGCTGCTGGGCCGTGTGCAAGCCGGGACGGTCCGGATCCTGTCGGCGACGGTCCGGCACGAACGCGGACGCTGGTTCGTCGCCTTCCAGGTCGAGACCGCGCGGGAAATCCACCGTGTCACCCGCCCCGGCATCGCGGTCGGCATCGACCTCGGGGTGAAGACGCTCGCGGTCATGGCCGACAGCACCGGAGAGATCCGCGAGGTTCCCAACCCCGGGCACCTGGACCGTGCCCTGAAGCTCCTGCGCCGGGCCTCGCGCACCGTGTCCCGCCGCCAGGGCCCGGACCGCCGCACCGGACGCAAGGCGTCGAAGCGGTGGGAGAAGGCCAATGCCGCCCGCAACCGGGTGCACCATCGGGTCGCGAACCTCCGCGCCGACGCCCTGCACAAGCTCACCACCGCCGTGACGGCCGAGTACGGCACGGTCGTGGTCGAAGACCTCAACGTCGCTGGGATGCTCCGCAACCGGCGCCTGGCGCGCAGGATCGCCGACGCTGGATTCGCAGAGATCCGCCGCCAGCTCACCTATAAAACCAAGCGGAACGGCTGCCGCATCGTGGCCGCCGACCGGTGGTTCCCCTCCTCCAAAACCTGTTCCGGGTGCGGCGAAGTGAAAGCCAAGCTGCCGCTGCACGTCCGGACCTACGAATGCGACGCCTGCGGCCTGGTCATCGACCGGGACGACAACGCGGCCCGCAACCTCGCCGCCCTCGCGGCAGTCGTAGCAACTGGTACCGGAGTGGCCGGAGACCAGGGCGCGAAAGCGCCGAAGCCCTGTGGAGCCGACCAGAAGACCCGCACCACCCGCCCCAGCCGCAAGGCCAGGGCGGGGCGGGCAGGTGGCACAACCCAGCCGCACCAGCGGCAGACGGAAACGGGAGACCGTACTCAAGCCGAAGCCCTTACGCTTTGGTGATGTGACGGACCTTCCGGGCCGAAATGCCCGGATTGCTGAGACCTGACTACGGTCTCGGCAACGGATCTGCTCATGACAGTGACCTGTGACCTGACCGACCGACCGATGACACGGGCCACAAGTACCTTGCCGCCCGTGTCAATGGTCCGGCCGACAATGCCCGGACCTCACTCCTTGCGGCGGAAGATCTTGTTCCCCAGCCACACCAGCGGGTCGTACTTACGGTCCACCGCCCGCTCCTTGAGCGGGATCAGCGCGTTGTCGGTGATCTTGATGTTCTCCGGGCAGACCTCCGTGCAGCACTTGGTGATGTTGCAGTAGCCCAGCCCGTGCTCCTCCTGCGCCGTGGTCTTGCGGTCCAGGCCCTCGTCCGCCGCCGCGTCCAGCGGGTGCATGTCCAGCTCCGCGACCCGCATGAGGAAGCGGGGGCCGGCGAAGGCCTGCTTGTTCTCCTCGTGGTCGCGGACCACGTGGCACGTGTCCTGGCACAGGAAGCACTCGATGCACTTGCGGAACTCCTGCGAGCGGTCCACGTCCTCCTGCTGCATCCGGTACTCGCCCGGCGCGAGCTTCTCCGGCGGCACGAACGAGGGGACCTCGCGGGCCTTCTCGTAGTTGAAGCCCACGTTCGTGACCAGGTCGCGGACCACGGGGAAGGCGCGCAGCGGGGTGACCGTGATGGTCTCGTCCCGCTCGAACACCGACATCCGGGTCATGCACAGCAGCCGCGGCCTGCCGTTGATCTCCGCGCTGCACGAGCCGCACTTGCCCGCCTTGCAGTTCCAGCGGACGGCCAGGTCCGGGGCCTGCGTGGCCTGCAGCCTGTGGATGATGTCGAGGACGACCTCGCCCTCGTTCACCTCGACCGCGAAGTCCTCCAGGCCGCCGCCCTCGGCGTCGCCGCGCCAGACCTTGAAGCGGGCGGTGTAGCCCGTGCCCGTGCTCGTGCCGGTGGTGGGTGCGGTGGTCACGCCGTCAGCTCCTCGTCCGTCAGGTACTTCACCAGCTCGTCCTTCTCGAAGAGGTCGAGCAGATCGGGCCGGATCGGCGGCGTCTCGCGCTTCTCCAGCCGGATCTGGCCCCGCTCGGGATCGGGCACGTCGGCCGCGGGCAGGGCGCCGCCGGCCGGGTCGGCGAGGCGGCAGACCAGGTTCTGCTTGCGCCAGTCGCGGTCCATGGCCGGGAAGTCGTCGCGGGTGTGGCCGCCGCGGGACTCGGTACGCTCCCGGGCCGCGCGCGCGACGCACTCGCTGACCAGCAGCATGTTCCGCATGTCGAGCGCGAGGTGCCAGCCGGGGTTGAACTGCCGGTGGCCCTCGACGCCGGCGCGCCGGGCACGTACCCGCAGGTCGCCGAGGCGGGTCAGCGCCTCGCTCATCTCGGCGTCCCGCCGGATGATGCCGACCAGGTTGTTCATGGCCTGCTGCAGCTCCTGGTGGAGGGTGTACGGGTTCTCCGGCGGCCGGGCGCCCCCGCCGTCCGCCTCCCCGGCCTCCCCGGCCGCCTCGCCGCCGGTGGCACCGGCATCGGCGCCGGCCTCCGCGCTGAACGGGCGCAGCGCCTCCGCCGACGCCGCCGCGATCTGCTCCTCGTCGACCTCCGCGCGCCCGGCGCCGGAACCGCCGGCGTCGCGCGCGTACTCGGCCGCGTGCAGCCCGGCGCGGCGGCCGAAGACCAGCAGGTCCGACAGGGAGTTGCCGCCGAGGCGGTTGGAGCCGTGCATGCCGCCGGCGACCTCGCCCGCCGCGAACAGGCCGGGCACGCCCACCGCCGCCGCCGTGTCCGGGTCGACGTCGACGCCGCCCATCACGTAGTGGCAGGTGGGGCCGACCTCCATCGGCTCGGCGGTGATGTCGACGTCCGCCAGCTCCTTGAACTGGTGGTGCATGGAGGGCAGCCGGCGCTTGATCTCCTCGGCGGGGAGCCGGGAGGAGACGTCGAGGAACACGCCGCCGTGCGGGGAGCCGCGGCCGGCCTTGACCTCGGAGTTGATGGCGCGGGCCACCTCGTCGCGGGGCAGCAGCTCGGGCGGGCGCCGGTTGTTGTCCGGGTCCTCGTACCAGCGGTCGCCCTCGTCCTCGCTCTGGGCGTACTTCTCCTTGAACACGTCCGGGATGTAGTCGAACATGAAACGTTTGCCCTCGCTGTTGCGCAGGACGCCGCCGTCACCACGGACCGACTCGGTGACAAGGATGCCCTTGACCGAGGGCGGCCAGACCATGCCGGTGGGGTGGAACTGGACGAACTCCATGTTGATCAGCGACGCCCCGGCAAGCAGCGCGAGCGCGTGCCCGTCGCCGGTGTACTCCCAGGAGTTGGACGTCACCTTGAACGACTTGCCGATGCCGCCGGTCGCCAGCACCACCGAGGGCGCCTCGATCACGAAGAACCGGCCGGACTCGCGCTCGTAGCAGAACACGCCGGAGACCCGGCCGTCGGGCGCCTTCAGGATCCGCGTGACCGTGCACTCCTGGAAGACCTTGATCCGGGACTCGTAGTCCCCGTCGGCCTTGAAGTCCTCCTGCTGCAGGGCGACGACCTTCTGCTGCAGGGTACGGATCAGTTCGAGCCCGGTGCGGTCGCCGACGTGGGCGAGGCGCGGGTACTCGTGGCCGCCGAAGTTGCGCTGGGAGATCTTGCCGTCCCCGGTGCGGTCGAAGAGCGCGCCCCAGGTCTCCAGCTCCCAGACGCGGTCCGGCGACTCCTTCGCGTGCAGCTCGGCCATCCGCCAGCTGTTGAGGAACTTGCCCCCGCGCATCGTGTCGCGGAAGTGCACCTGCCAGTTGTCGCCCGCGTTGACGTTGCCCATGCTGGCGGCGATGCCGCCCTCGGCCATCACCGTGTGGGCCTTGCCGAAGAGCGACTTGCAGATCACGGCGGTGCGCAGTCCCTGCTCCCGGGCCTCGATCGCCGCCCGCAGCCCGGCGCCCCCGGCACCGACCACGACGACGTCCCACTGCTGCCGTTCGACTTGCGTCATTTTCTGTGCTTCGCCTTTCCCATCGGTCGGCTCACTGCTGCTCAGAACAGCATCGGGTCGTCGAACGCGCCGCTGGCCAGCAGGAACACGTAGAAGTCGGCGAGCCCCACGCTGATCAGGGACGCCCAGGCCAGCTGCGCGTGGCGCGCGTTGAGCTTGCCCACCCAGCCCCACGCGCGGTAGCGCACCGGGTGCTTGGAGAAGTGCCGGAGCCGGCCGCCGACGATGTGCCGGCAGGAGTGGCACGAGAGGGTGTAGAGCCAGATGAGCACGACGTTGGCCCAGAGTACGAGGGTGCCGAGGCCCACGTGGCCCCACTCGTAGTCGCTGTTGCGGAAGCCGAGGATCGCGTCGTACGTGAGGATCGCGGCGACCACGAGCGCCGCGTAGAAGAAGTACCGGTGCAGGTTCTGCAGGATGAGCGGGAAACGGTTCTCGCCGGTGTACGTCTTGTGCGGCTCGGCGACGGCGCAGGAGGGCGGCGACGCCCAGAAGCTACGGTAGTACGACTTGCGGTAGTAGTAACACGTGAAGCGGAAGCCCAGCGGGAAGATCAGGATGATGGCCGCCGGGGACATGAACCACCAGTCGCCGAAGAGCGCGACGTTCGGTCCGCCCTTCATGTCGACACAGTCGGAGCCGAGGCAGGGCGAGTAGAACGGTGAGACGTAGGGCGCCGCGTAGTAGTCGTCGTTGATGAGGGCGCGCCACGCCGAGTAGATGATGAACGCCATCAGCCCGGCGACGGTGGCGGTCGGCTGCACCCACCAGCGGTCGGTGCGGAGATGGCGCGCCTTGATGGCGGCGCGACCGGGGGCGCGGACACCGCCCGGCTGGTCGGGGCTGGGCGGTCGTTCGGTTGTTCCGGTGGCCAAGGTCTTCTCCGGCGGGACGGTGGTAGTGGGGTCGTGGACGGACGGGGTGCTGCGGCGGGCCGGGGCCTGACGGCGGCCCCGGTGCGCGGGTGGACGCGGTGGTCCTGCCGTGCGGGTACGGGCGGGTCAGCTATGGGGCGTGCCGGCCGCCGGCGCCGAGTCCCTCGTCGTCGGCGTCCCGCCACAGCGTGTGGTCGTACGGCTGGTCGGTGAGGGGGACCAGGGGCGGCCCCTCCTTCTGCGGGCCCTGGGCGGAGACCTCGCGCAGCAGGGCGAGGGACTCCCGCAGGTGGTCGGCGTCGGCTCGCACGCGGCGCAGCTCCAGCGCGCCGGTCCCCATGCGCTGCTCCAGGCGGCCCACGGTGCGTACGAGGTCGTCGACGCAGCGCTGCGCTGCGGTCAGTTCTTCGTTCAGGGTCATGACATGCCCTCACGTCTTCGGTCGGGCGGCGCTGACTGTGAGCACCCGGGGGCGGCCTTCGCGCACGGCGAAGGCGCGCTCCGGGCGCTGTGGGGGGAAGTGTCGCGCGTCACAAGCTCGCTTGGGAAGGGATCTGCAGATTTCCCCCTCCGGGGGTGACGTACGAGGCCGGATCCTGCCGGTCCGTACGGAAAACTCATCGGCCGATCTCCGTACGACTGGGCCGGACGGGTTGCGTTGCGCGGCGCGCCCGCCGTGTCGCCGCGGGGTGCGGGCGGGGCGCGGTTGAGAGTGGCGGGGCAGGAGAAGTGTGATGAACGGCAAATGGCGCCAAAGGCGTGCATCACGGAGGTATCGCGCATGTCCCTTCACAGTCGCGGGCGGTACGCCGCCGTGCTGATCGCGGCGGGCGTCACGCTGCCCCTGGCGGCCTGCGACACCTCCCCGGACGACGCGGCCGCCGCCGTACACGACGTGACCGCCGTCTCGCGCGAGCAGCTCCGGCCCGGGGGCACGGTCCGCTGGGCCGTCGACGAGGCACCGGAGACGTTCAACGTCTTCCAGGCCGACGCGGGCGAGGCGACCGACCACGTCGCGGGCGCCGTGCTGCCGCGGCTGTTCACCCTCGACGAGCGCGGCCGCCCGACGGCCGACCCGGACTACCTGCAGAGCGCGGAGGTCGTGGAGCGCGCCCCCGAGCAGCGGGTCGTCTACCGGCTGAATCCCAGGGCGGTGTGGAGCGACGGGCGGCCGATCGGGCCGGAGGACTTCGAGGCCCAGTGGCTGGCGCTGAACGGCGAGGACACCGCGTACTGGACGGCGCGCAACGCCGGGTACGACCGGATCGAGTCGGTGTCGGCCGGCGCGGAGCCGGGCGAGGTGGAGGTCGTCTTCGACGAGCCGTACGCGGACTGGGAGGCGCTGTTCTCGCCGCTGTACCCGATGAGCGTGACGAAGACTCCGGAGGCGTTCAACGACGCGTCGCGGACGGGGCTGCCGGAGATCGCGGGCCCGTTCATGATCAAGGACGTCGAGGAGAAGAAGAAGGAGAAGAAGGGGAAGGGGAAGAAGAGCAAGAAATACAAGGACGGGAAGAAGCAGGACGGGAAGAAGAAGGACGGCGGGAAGAAGGGGAAGCGGGGCGAGAACGCCGCGGACGACGTGGAGTCGGTGACCCTCGTCCGCAACCCCCGCTGGTGGGGCGACCGGGCCCTGCTCGACCGGCTGGTCTTCGAGGAGGTGCCGCGCGGCACCGCGCGCGAGCAGGCGCTCGCCGCCGACCGCCTCGACATCGCCGCCGTCGAACGGGACGAGGCCCTGGAGGCCGCCCGCGCCGCGGCGGCCGCGAAGGCCACGGTGCAGGTCGCCAGGCCCGACGGGGCCCAGGACGGCAAGCCGGTGGACAGGGTCACCCTGCCGAAGGCCGGCCCGCGCCCGTACAAGGTGCACCGGGCGCTGGAGCCCGCGTACACGCAGCTCGCGCTCAACGGCAGCACCGGACCGCTCGCCGACGAACGGGTACGCCGCGCCGTGGCCCGCGCGGTGGACCGCGGCACCCTGGCGCGCAGCGTCCTCGGCCCGCACGGCCTGCCCGCGAAGCCGCTGGGCAGCCACCTCCTGCTGCCCGGCCAGCCCGGCTACAGCGACCAGAGCGCCGCGCTCGGCTCGCAGGACGTGGTCGCCGCGCAGGAGATGCTGGCCGAGGCGGGCTGGAAGGGCGGCCCGCGGTCGGAGGAGGCGGAGGCGAGGGACGCCGGGAACGGGAACGGCCGCGACCGGGCCGACGGCGCGTCCGGGACCGACTCCGGCGACGACAAGCCGGCCGGCGCGGCGCTGCCGACGTACGACCTGCCGCTGTCGGCCGCGCAGCCGGCGCAGGCGCAGCACATCGCGCTGGACCGGCAGGCCGGGGTGGCGGAGGCCGCCGCGAAGCACGGCAAGTCCTCGAAGCCGTACAAGAAGGCCGTGCGGGCGGCGAAGCGGGCGCGCGCGGCGCTGGCGGAGCGGGAGGCGAGCGTGGCGCAGCCGCCGCGGCAGCGGCCGTTCGTCAAGGACGGCAAGCCGCTGACGCTCCGCTTCGTGGTGCCGGAGGGACGGGGCACGGAGCAGCTGCGGTCGGTGGCCGCGCGGGTGGTGAAGATGCTGGACAACATCGGCGTACGGACCGAGGTCGTGGAGGCCGGGGAGCCCGGCTACTTCGAGGACTACGTCGCGGCCGGCGAGTACGACCTCGCGCTCTACTCCTGGCCCGGCACCCCCTACCCCGCCACCGACGCCCGCCCGATCTACGCCAAGCCCGTGCCGTCCCCCGACGGCTCCCTGGTCGTCGAGCAGAACTACACCCGGGTCGGCACCGACGAGATCGACCAGCTCTTCGACCAGGCGGTCTCCGAGCTGGACGAGGAGGCGTCGCGGGAGCTGCTGACCCGCGCCGACGCCCGCATCTGGGCGGCCGCCGGCTCGGTCCCGCTCTACCAGCGCCCGGAGCTGGTCGCCACGGACCGCGACCTCGCCAACGCCGGCGCCTTCGGCTTCGCCACCCCCCGGTACCAGGACATCGGCTACCGCAACTGACGAACCGGCCGCCTCCACCCCCGGCGCCGGGCGGGGGCGTGTGGGCCGTTCGGCGGGGTGGGGGGCTGCCCGAGGGGTGGGGTCGGGGTGGGCCCGTACGATAGGGACGGCCGTGGTTGATTCGCCCGGCAGAACCCCTTCTAGCCCGGGAGCACCGCCCAGCCATGCCGACGCGCCAGGACATCCGCAACGTCGCCATCGTCGCCCACGTCGACCACGGCAAGACCACCCTGGTCGACGCCATGCTCAAGCAGGCCGGCGCCTTCGCCGAGCACCAGCTGCAGTCCGTCGACGACCGGGTCATGGACACCGGCGACCTGGAACGCGAGAAGGGCATCACCATTCTCGCGAAGAACACCGCGGTCAGGTACCACCCCAAGGGCGGCGGGGACCCGGTCGTCATCAACATCATCGACACCCCCGGCCACGCCGACTTCGGCGGCGAGGTCGAGCGCGGGCTGTCCATGGTCGACGCCGTCGTGCTGCTGGTGGACGCCTCGGAGGGGCCGCTGCCGCAGACGCGGTTCGTGCTGCGCAAGGCGCTGCAGGCGCGGCTGCCGGTGATCCTGTGCATCAACAAGACGGACCGGCCCGACTCGCGGATCTCCGAGGTCGTGGACGACACGTACGACCTCTTCCTCGACCTCGACGCGGACGAGGAGCAGATCGAGTTCCCGATCGTCTACGCCTGCGCCCGCGACGGCGTCGCCTCGCTGACCCAGCCGGAGGACGGCACGGTGCCGGCGGACAGCGACAGCCTGGAGCCGTTCTTCACCACCGTGCTGGACCACGTGCCCGCCCCGTCGTACGACGAGGGCGCCCCGCTGCAGGCGCACGTGACGAACCTCGACGCCGACAACTTCCTCGGCCGCATCGCGCTGCTGCGCGTGGAGCAGGGCGAGCTGAAGAAGGGGCAGACGGTGGCGTGGATCAAGCGCGACGGCACCGTGCAGAACGTCCGGATCTCCGAGCTGATGATGACCGACGCACTCACCCGCCGGCCCGCGCAGCTGGCCGGGCCGGGGGACATCTGCGCGGTCGCCGGCATCGCCGACATCATGATCGGCGAGACGCTCGCGGACCCGGAGGACCCGGTCGCGCTGCCGCTGATCACCGTGGACGAGCCGGCGATCTCGATGACGATCGGGACGAACAACTCGCCGCTGGTGGGCAAGGGCGGCAAGGGGCACAAGGTGACCGCGCGGCTGGTCAAGGACCGCCTCGACCGCGAGCTGGTGGGCAACGTGTCGCTGCGCGTGCTGCCCACCGAGCGGCCGGACACCTGGGAGGTGCAGGGCCGAGGTGAGCTGGCGCTGGCCATCCTGGTGGAGACGATGCGCCGGGAGGGCTTCGAGCTGACCGTCGGCAAGCCCGAGGTGGTCACCAAGGAGGTCGACGGCAAGGTCCACGAGCCCGTCGAGCGGATGACGATCGACGCCCCGGAGGAGCACCTCGGCGCGATCACGCAGCTCCTCGCGGCCCGCAAGGGCCGAATGGAGACGATGACGAACCACGGCTCCGGCTGGGTCCGGATGGAGTTCGTCGTGCCGTCGCGCGGGCTCATCGGCTTCCGTACGGAGTTCCTGACGCAGACCCGCGGCACGGGCATCGCGCACTCGATCTTCGAGGGCCACGAGCCGTGGGTGGGCGAGCTGCGTACGCGCAGCAGCGGCTCGCTGGTCGCGGACCGGACGGGCGTGGTGACGGCGTTCGCGATGACGAACCTGCAGGAGCGCGGGACGCTGTTCGTGGAGCCGGGTACGGAGGTGTACGAGGGCATGATCGTCGGGGAGAACTCCCGCTCCGACGACATGGACGTCAACATCACCAAGGAGAAGAAGCTCAGCAACGTCCGGTCCTCCACGGCGGACATCGCCGAGTCGATCGTCCCGCCGCGGAAGCTGTCGCTGGAGCAGTCGCTGGAGTTCTGCCGCGACGGCGAGTGCGTGGAGGTCACGCCGGACACGGTGCGGATCCGCAAGGTGGTGCTGGACGGCCGCGAGCGCGCGCGGGCGGCCTCGCGGGCGAAGCACGCGTAACGCCTGCGGCGGGCGCGGTGGGAAGGGGCCGGTGGCTTCGGCGCGGGGGGTCGTGTCGCCGGGTTCTGCCGGGACGGTGAGCCCACGCCGAACCCGGTGCTGGACGGCCGCGAGCGCGTGAGGGCCTGAGGACGGTGCCGTCCCGGCCGGCGCGCGGCTCGGGCCATCCGGGGGGTTGTGGTCACCCGATGGCGTGCCACCGGGAGCGCGGGATTCCCTTATGGGGTCTTATGTCACTTAAGTGACACTTGGGATCTTGGGAGGCAGCCATGCGCCGAGCCACGCGCGCCTCGTGGACCGCCTGCGTCGTCTGCGCCGCACTCGCCGCGACCGGCTGCGGCAGCGACAGCGGCGACGGCGGCGGTTCGTCGGGCAACGGCGGCGACGACATCGTCACCGCGCAGTGGGGCGACCCGCAGAACCCGCTGGAGCCGGCGAACGTCAACGAGGTCCAGGGCGGCAAGGTTCTCAAGCTCATCACCCGCGGGCTGGTCGTGTACGACCCGGAGACCGCCGAGCCGAAGAACATGCTCGCCGAGTCCATCGAGAGCGACGACCAGCAGAACTGGACCGTCAAGGTCAAGAAGGGTCACCGGTTCAGCAACGGCGAGCCGGTCACCGCCAAGTCCTTCGTGGACGCCTGGAACTACGCCGCCAACATCAAGAACCAGCAGGTCAACAGCAGCTTCTTCAGGTACATCGACGGCTACGACGAGGTCCATCCCACCGACGCGGGCACCCAGCCGAGCGCGCAGAAGCTCTCCGGGCTGAAGGTCGTCGACGACCGGACGTTCACCGTCAAGCTGTCGCAGAAGCTGTCCATCTGGCCCGACACCCTCGGCTACCCGGCCTTCGCGCCGCTTCCGCAGGCGTTCTTCGACAACCACGACGCGTACCTCGACAAGCCCATCGGCAACGGCCCGTACAAGATCGACTCGTACTCCAAGGGCTCGTCCATGAAGCTCGTCAGGAACGAGAAGTACAAGGGCGACGACAAGCCCCAGAACGACGGCATCGAGCTGAAGGTCTACACCGACCAGAACACGGCCTACACCGACCTGCAGGCCGGCAACCTCGACGTCTCCGACGAACTGCCCGCCGGCCAGCTCGCCAACGCCGAGAGCGACCTCGGCGACCGCTTCATCAACCAGGAGGCCGGCATCATCCAGACCCTCGCCTTCCCGCTCTACGACAAGGGCTGGGGCGGCGACGACAAGGCCGACCTGCGCCGCGGCGTCTCCATGGCGATCGACCGCGAGGCGATCACCGAGCAGATCTACAACGACACCCGCATCCCCGCCAAGGACTGGACCTCCCCGGTCATCGGCGAGAAGGGCGGCTTCGACGACACGATCTGCGGCGACCTGTGCGAGTACGACCCGAAGCAGGCCCGGAAGCTGATCGAGGACGCCGGCGGCTTCCCCGGCGGCAGGCTGACGATCTCCTCCAACGTCGACACCGGCTCCCACAAGGAGTGGATGGACGCGGTCTGCAACAGCATCAACAAGACGCTGGACAAGGAGAACGCCTGCGTCGTCAACCCGGTCGGCACCTTCGCGGACTTCCGCTCCCAGGTCGTGGACCGGGAGTTCACGGGCCCGTTCCGCTCCGGCTGGCAGATGGACTACCCGCTGATCGAGAACTTCCTCGCGCCCACGTACTACACCGACGCGTCCTCCAACGACGGCGAGTACAGCAACAAGAAGTTCGACGACCTCGTCGACCAGGCCAACGCCGCCGAGGACACCGCCGCGGCCGTCGAGAAGTACAAGGACGCGGAGCGGCTGCTCGCCGAGGACGTGCCGGCGATCCCGCTGTGGTACCAGAACGGCATCGCCGGCCACTCCGACCGGGTCTCCGACGTCATGCTCGACCCCTTCAGCGTGCCGAACTACCCGGCAATCCGGGTCGACTAGCCGCGGCGAGGAGGGAGCGGACACGCGAGGAGAGGAGGGGCGCCCATGGGCCGCTACGTGATCCGGCGGCTGCTGCAGATGATCCCGGTGTTCATCGGCACGACGTTCCTGATCTTCTTCATGGTGTACGCGCTCGGCGACCCCGTCGCCGCCATGTTCGGCGACCGGGCGCCCGACCCGGCGACCGCGGCGCAGATCCGCCGGGACCTCAACCTCGACAAGCCCCTGTGGCAGCAATACGTGCTCTACATGGGCAACATCTTCACCGGCGACTTCGGCCGCGCGTTCAACGGCCAGCCGGTGCTCGACCTGATGCGCAACGCGTGGCCGATCACCGTCCGCCTCGCCCTGCTCGCCGTGCTCTTCGAGATGGTCATCGGCGTCGCCCTCGGCGTGGTCTCCGGGCTCAGGCGCGGCCGGGCGGTGGACACCGGGGTGCTGTTCGTCACGCTGGTGGTCATCTCCGTCCCCACGTTCGTCACCGGCTACGTGCTGCAGTACCTGCTCGGCGTCAAGTGGGGCTGGGTCAAGCCCGCCGTGTCGTCCGAGGCGCCCTGGAACGAACTGGTCCTGCCGGCGGTGGTGCTGGCGCTGGTGTCGCTCGCGTACACCACGCGGCTGACCCGTACCTCCGTGGCCGAGAACGCCCGCGCCGACTACGTCCGCACCGCCGTCGCCAAGGGCCTGCCGCGCCGCCGCATCACGGTGCGCCACCTGCTGCGCAACTCCCTCATCCCCGTCGTGACCTTCCTCGGTATCGACATCGGCAACCTCATGGGCGGCGCCATCGTCACCGAGCGGATCTTCAACATCCAGGGCGTCGGCTACCAGCTCTGGCAGGGCGTCCTGCGGCAGAACGCCCCCACGGTCGTCGGCTTCGTGACCGTCCTCGTCATCGTCTATCTGCTCGCGAACCTGCTGGTGGACGTGTTGTACGCGGTGCTCGACCCCAGGATCCGCTATGCCTGAGCGCTACCGGGAGAAGCAGCGGGCGGACTTCGGCACCCAGGAGGCGGAGTCGCTGCCCGGCAGCGACATCCTGCAGGCCGAGCACGGCGGCGCCGCCGGGACGGACCAGCCGGCCCGCAGCCTGTGGTCCGACGCCTGGCACGACCTGCGCCGCAACCCCGTCTTCGTCGTCTCCGGGCTGCTCATCCTCTTCCTGATCTTCATCTCCCTGTGGCCCAGCGTGGTGGCCAGCGGCAGCCCGTACAACTGCGACATCGCCCGGCGCAACCTCGGCGCCGAGTCCGGCCACCCCTTCGGCTTCGACAGCCAGGGCTGCGACGTCTACAACCGCACCGTCTACGGCGCCCGCGCGTCGCTGACCGTCTGCACCCTGGCGACCCTCGGCGCCGCCCTCCTCGGCACCGTCCTCGGCGGCCTCGCCGGCTACTTCGGCGGCTGGGGCGACGCCGTCCTGTCCCGGCTCACCGAGGTGTTCTTCGGCATCCCGATGCTGCTGGGCGGCCTGGTCTTCCTCTCCGTGATCAAGAGCGGCTCCGTCTGGCCGGTGATCGGGCTGATCGTGCTGCTGGGCTGGCCGCAGGTGGCGCGGATCGCCCGCGGCTCGGTCATCACGGCCAAGCAGAACGACTACGTGCAGGCCGCCCGCACCCTCGGCGCCTCCACCGGCCGCATCATGCTGCGGCACGTGCTGCCCAACGCGGTCGCGCCGATCATCGTCGTCGCCACCATCGCGCTCGGCACGTACGTGGCGCTGGAGGCGACCCTGTCGTTCCTCGGCGTCGGCCTGAAGCCGCCGACGATCTCCTGGGGCGGCGACATCTCCACCGCCTCCCAGCAGATCCGCAACGCGCCGCACGCCCTGCTCTGGCCGGCTGGGGCGCTGAGCCTGACCGTGCTCGCGTTCATCATGCTCGGCGACTCGGTGCGCGACGCGCTCGACCCGAAGCTCAGGTGAGGTGCCCGTGACCGCGCTGCTCGACGTCCGCGACCTGACGGTGGAGTTCCGCACCCGGGAAGGGGTGGCGAGGGCCGTCAACGGCGTCTCGTACGGCGTCGAGGCGGGCGAGACGCTGGCGGTGCTCGGCGAGTCCGGCTCGGGCAAGTCCGTCACCGCGCAGGCCGTCATGGGCATCCTCGACTCGCCGCCCGGGTTCGTCACCGGCGGGCAGGTGCTCTTCCAGGGCGAGGACCTGCTGACGCTGGGCCGCGAGGCGCGCCGCCGGGTGCGCGGCGAGCGGATGGCGATGATCTTCCAGGACGCGCTGTCGTCGCTCAACCCGGTGCTGAGCGTGGGCTTCCAGCTGGGCGAGATGTTCCGCGTCCACCGCGGCGCGCGCCGGACGGCGGCCAGGGCCGCGGCGATCGAACTGATGGAGCGGGTCCGGATCCCGGCCGCCCGGGCGCGCGTGAACGACTACCCGCACCAGTTCTCCGGCGGCATGCGGCAGCGCATCATGATCGCGATGGCGCTGGCGCTGGGCCCGGAGCTGATCATCGCGGACGAGCCGACGACGGCCCTCGACGTCACCGTGCAGGCGCAGGTGATGGACCTGCTGGCGGAGCTGCGCGAGGAGACGGGGATGGGGCTCATCCTCATCACCCACGACCTGGGCGTGGTCGCGGACGTCGCCGACAAGATCGCGGTGATGTACGCGGGCCGGATCATGGAGACGGCGCCCGTGCACGACCTCTACAAGGCGCCGGCCCACCCGTACACCCGCGGGCTGCTGGACTCCATCCCGCGGCTGGACCAGAAGGGCCTGGAGCTGAGTGCCATCCGCGGCACCCCGCCCAGCCTCCTCGCGATCCCCCCGGGCTGTCCCTTCCACCCCCGCTGCCCGCGCGCCCAGGACGTCTGCCGGACCGACCGGCCCCCGCTGTACGAGGTGACCGACGACGCGGGGCGCCCTCTCGCCGGGCGGGGCAGCGCCTGCCATTTCTGGAGGGACCAGTTGCATGACCGGTCGTGAGGTGGATGCTCGACTCTTTCTTTTTTCCGGGGTTCTCTGCCGCGGTGCTGAGTGGCTCGGTGGGTGGTCGCGGGTCGGGGTATGGCCTGGCCGGCGAGGCCCCCGCGCCTGCCACTTCTGGAAGGACCAGCTCCATGACCAGCCCTGAGGTGACCGCGAAGCGGGCGGACGCGCCGGGCGGCGAGACGATCCTCGAAGTGCGCGACCTCGTCAAGCACTTCCCGCTCACCCAGGGGATCGTCTTCCACCGGCAGGTCGGCGCCGTGCAGGCCGTCGACGGCGTCTCCTTCGACCTCCACCGCGGCGAAACCCTCGGCATCGTCGGCGAGTCCGGCTGCGGCAAGTCGACCATCGCCAAGATGCTGGTCAACCTGGAGCGGCCGACGGCCGGCGGGATCCGGTACAAGGGCGAGGACATCACCCGGCTGTCCGGGCGCGCCCTGCGGGCGGTGCGGCGCAACATCCAGATGGTCTTCCAGGACCCGTACACCTCCCTCAACCCGCGGATGACCGTCGGCGACATCGTCGGCGAGCCGTACGACATCCACCCCGAGGTGGCGCCGAAGGGCAGCCGGCGGGCTCGGGTGCAGGAGCTGCTGGACGTCGTCGGGCTCAACCCCGAGCACATCAACCGCTACCCGCACCAGTTCTCCGGCGGGCAGCGGCAGCGCATCGGGATCGCGCGCGGCCTCGCGCTGCGGCCGGAGGTCATCGTCGCGGACGAACCGGTCTCGGCGCTCGACGTCTCGGTGCAGGCGCAGGTGGTCAACCTGCTGGAGCGGCTGCAGGACGAGTTCCACCTGTCGTACATCTTCATCGCGCACGACCTGTCCGTCGTCCGGCACATCTCGGACCGGGTCGCGGTGATGTACCTGGGCCGGATCGTGGAATCCGGCACCGACACGGCGATCTACGAGCACGCCACGCACCCGTACACGCAGGCGCTGCTCTCGGCGGTGCCGGTGCCGGACCCCGAGGCGCGGGAGACGCGCGGGCGGATCCTGCTCGCCGGCGACGTGCCGTCCCCGGCGGACCCGCCGTCGGGGTGCCGGTTCCGGACGCGGTGCTGGAAGGCGCAGCCGGTCTGTGCGGAGAAGGACCCGGCGCTGGACGTGCCGCCGTGGTTCCGCGAGGCGGAGGGGGCGGTGGCGCACCCGTCGGCGTGCCACTTCGCGGCGGAGTGGGAGGACGAGGAACGGCGGCGGGGGAGCGCGTAGGCCGAGGGGGCGAATCTGCCGCAGAGAGGGAAGTCTGGTTAGTCGGTTTTATCGCGTATCGGTGATAGCCATGGTGGGCGTCGGCCACCGAAGCCCCGTCACCCAGGAGAGGGCCATCCACCATGAAGCGTTTGCCACGCCGCCGGCTCCACGTGCTGTGCGGGGCGCTCCTCGCCGTGTCCGCCCTGGCGGGTGCGGCCCCGGGGGCCCACGCGGCGCCGACCGCCGGGGCCGCGGCGGAGACCGGGAACGAGGGTGCGGGGGAGGGGGAGACCCGGTGGCCGGCTCCGGAGGCGGAGGCCGCGCTGGAGCGGGCGGCGGCCGAAGCCGCGGTCGCGGCGGCCGAGTTCGAGGCCGCCGCGGGGGCGGCGGCCGGGGCGGTCTCCGAGCCCGAACGTCCCGGGCGCGAGCTGCCTGTGACCGAACCCGCCGGGCCCGGACTCCCCGTGATCGAACCTGCTGGGCCCGAACTCTCTGGTGGCGAACTCTCCGAGGCCGAACTGCCCGGGCCAGAACTGCCCGGGCCAGAACTGCCCGGGCCAGAACTGCCCGAGCCGGAGCGGCCCGGGCTCGAACTCTCCCGGGCCGAACCCTCGGCGGCCGGAGTCCCCGAGGGCGAAACCTCCCGGACCGAACTCCCCGTGATCGACCCCTCCGGCGCCCCGCTCCCCGAGCCCGAAGCCTCTGCGGCGCCCCAGCTCCCCGGCGCCGGAGGCCCCGCGGCCGAACTCCCCGGCACCGCGGCACCCCGGCCCGAACCCTCCGCCGCCGAACCCCCCGCTTCCGCCGCACCGGGGGCGGAGGCGGCTCGGGGGACGGACGAGGACGGCGACGGCTTCGAGCCGCCCGGCCGCCGCACCCCCGCTTCCGCGTACGACTTCGAGGCCGGCCCCGGCAACGCCGCCGCGCAACTGTCGCACACCGGCGCCGACTTCTGGCTCCCGCTCGGCACCGGCCTCGGCGGCCTCGCCGCACTCGGCGCCGGGGCCGTCGTGGTGGCCCGCAAGCGCCGCAACGCCTGAGGCGCCCGGTCTCCCGTCCGCGTCTGAGGGGCACCGCCCGCGAGCCGGCCCGCTGCGGGGAGCTCGCACCGGCCCCGCCCGGCGAGCGCACACCCCGGCCCCCCCACGCCCTTGAGGGCGTGGGGCGGCGGAACCTCCGACACCGGCGCCTCCCCCCCCGCCGTCCCCGCCGGAGGCGGTCCCGCGGTCCCGCGGTCACGCCACGTCGATGACGCCCACCCGCTTCGCCGGGTCCGTCTCGCGCAGCGGGCCCATCAGCGCGCTCGCCACGTCCTGAGGCGTGATCTCCGTCTTGCTGCCGTCGCCGCGCTCGACGAGGAGCCCGTCGAAGGTGCTGCCGTAGAGCGCCTCCAACTCCTCCAGGTCGACCTTCGGCGCCAGGTTGCCGTCCGGCGTCGCCTGCATGGTCAGGAACTGCGAGATCGAGCGCTCCGGGCTGAACTCGATGTAGCGGTCGCCCGCCTGCACCGCGACGTAGCCGGACATGGCCGTCTCGGCGAAGCCGTTCATCGCGCGGTCGAACTCCGCCTGGCTCACGGCCGGCTGCTGCTGCGAGACCGGCAGCGTCACCGGCTTGTTCGCGCCGCCGCCGGCGCGCTGGTCGAACGCCTCCTGCACCACGTTCATGGACTTGTCCACGTCCACGGCCTTGTGGGGCTCGCCCTGCACGGGCACGGCCTCGCCCTCCTCGAACCGGATCATGCCGTCCTTGCCGCCGCCGGCCTCGTCGGCGATCTCCTGCAGCTGGGCCCGGAGCTTGTCCTCGTCGTCGACCATCGCCGGGTCGACCTCGCGGGAGCCGCCGAAGAGGGAGCCGATGACGGACACCGGGTTGTAGTCGCTGCCCATCGCCGAGCGGACGCTCTCCGCGGTGTCGATGCCGAGGCCGGCCGACTCCGGGGTCAGCTTCTGCTCCGCGTCGCCGACGCGGAGCACGAGCGGCGCCTTCGTACGCTCCTGGAGCGCGGCGTCGAGCTTGGCGACCGCCTGGTCGCGGGAGCTGCCGCCGATGTCGACGCCGAGGACGGTGGTGCCCTTGGGCACGTCGTCGTTGTTGAGGACGAGCCCGGCGCCGTACGCGATGCAGAGCACCCCGAACACGCCGGCGCCGGCCATGACGGCGAGCTTCTTGCGGTCGCCGCGGGCCCGGCCCGGCGCGCTCCCGGAGCGGGAGCGGGCGGCGGGGGCGGGCGGCGGTACGGGCGGGGACTCACCGCCCGGTGCGGGGCCGGGCGGCGGTGCGGCGGCGGAGCCGGGG
>NZ_BAAAPF010000029.1:18137-38385 GCF_039531005.1 Streptomyces synnematoformans | reverse complement strand
CCCCCCCACGCACGTACGCGCACACCCGGCCCCGCACCCGCGCGGCCGCGGAAGGACCGCCCATGCACCCCGCCCTGCGCACCGTCGCCCCCGGCGACCTCCGCGGCTTCGCCGCCGCGCACCACCTCCCCGACCCCGCCGGCGGCGCCCGCAGCACACCCGCCGGGCTCGTCGGCAACACGCCCGTCCTGTGGGTCGGCGAGCCGTTCAGCCCGCCCGGCCACGGCTTCTGGGCCAAGCTGGAGGGCGCCAACCCCGGCGGCCTCAAGGACCGCTCCGCGCTGCACATGGTCGCCGCCGCGCGCCGCCGCGGCGAGCTGGCGCCGGGCGCTCCCGTCGTCGAGTCGACCAGCGGCACCCTCGGCCTCGGCCTCGCGCTCGCCGGGATCACCTTCGGCCACCCGGTGACCCTCGTGACCGACCCGGGGCTCGAACCGCTGCTGCGGCACCAGCTGGCCGCGTACGGGGCGCGCGTCGAGGTCGTGCGCGCGCCGCACCCCGCCGGCGGCTGGCAGCGCGCCCGCCGCGACCGGGTCGCGGAGCTGCTGGCCGCGCAGCCCGGCGCCTGGTGCCCCGACCAGTACCACAACCCCGACAACCCCGCCGCGTACGACGCCCTCGCCCTCGAACTCGCCGTCCAGCTCGGCCGCGTCGACGTCCTCGTCGCCGCTGTCGGCACCGGCGGCCACTCCGCCGGCGCCGCCCGCGCGCTGCGCGCGTTCTCGCCGGGGATGCGGCTGGTGGGGGTGGACTCGGTGCGTTCCACGGTCTTCGGGCAGCCGGCGGGCGAGCGGCTGATGCGCGGGCTCGGCAGCAGCATCCACCCGCGCAACGTCGACCACGCGGCGTTCGACGAGTGCCACTGGGTCGCGGCGCACGAGGCGGTGTGGGCGGCCCGGCGGCTGGTACGGCACCACTACGCGGGGGGCGGGTGGAGCGTCGGCGCGGTGGCGCTGGTCGCCGGGTGGCTGGCGCGTACGCACGGGCCTTCGGTCCGTATCGCCGCCGTCTTCCCCGACGGCGTGCAGCGCTACTGGAACACCGTCTTCAGCGACGACCACTGCCGCGCGCACGACCTGCTGGACCGCCCGCCCGCCGCGGATCCGGACGAGATCGGGCATCCGGCGGAGCGGACCGTGGAGCGCTGGACGCGCTGCGCCCACGTCACCGCGCCGCGGGCGGGGGCGGGGGACCGGTGAGCGGCCCGGTGCGGGAGTTCCGCTCGTACGGCGGCGGGGTGCGGCTGCTGATGGTGCAGCAGTTCACCATCAACACCGCGTTCTACATGCTGATGCCGTACCTGGCCGCGCATCTCGCGGACGGGCTGGGGATGGCGGCGTGGGCCGTCGGCCTGGTCCTGGGCGTACGCAACTTCTCCCAGCAGGGCATGTTCCTGCTCGGCGGCACGCTGGCCGACCGGCTGGGCTGCAAGCGCATGATCGTCGCGGGCTGCGTGCTGCGGACGGCGGGGTTCGGGCTGCTGGGCGTCGTGCAGTCGCTGCCGGCGCTGGTCGCGGCGTCGGCGATGACGGGCTTCGCGGGGGCGCTGTTCAACCCGGCGGTGCGGACGTATCTCGCGCAGGCCGTCGGAGAGGAGCGGCGCGTGGGGGCGTTCGCGCTGTTCAACGTCTTCTACCAGACGGGGATGTGCGTGGGCCCGCTGGTCGGGCTGGCGCTGCTGGCGGTCGACTTCCGGCTGGTGTGCACGGTCGCGGCGCTGCTGTTCCTGGGGCTGACGGTGGTGCAGGTGCTCGCGCTGCCCGAGCGGGACACGGTACGGGCCGAACGCGCGGGCGCGCGCGGGGTGCTGGCCGACTGGCGCACGGTCGTCTCCAACCGCCCCTTCATGCTCTTCTCCGCCGCCATGATCGGCTCGTACGTCCTGTCCTTCCAGGTGTACCTGGCACTGCCGCTCCAGGCCCACCGCGCCTTCCCGGGCAGCGGCGACGGCGTGACCACCGCGCTCTTCGCCGTCTCGGCGGGCGTGGCGGCGGCGGGCCAGCTGCGCGTCACGGGCTGGGCGAAGAAACACTGGCCGGCGCAGCGCGCCCTGGTGTATGGAATCGCGCTGATGGGCGTTGCCTTTCTGCCGCTGCTGCTGGCCGGCGCCCCGCCGGGCGGCGACGGGACGGCGGCGCGGGCGGCGGCGCTGGCCCCGCTGCTGCTCGCCGCGGCGCTGCTGGCGCTGGGCACGGCGCTGGCGTACCCGTACGAGATGGACACGGTGGTGTCCCTGTCCGGCGGCCGCCTCGTCGCCACCCACTACGGCCTCTACCACACGGTCTCCGGCCTCGGCATCACGCTGGGCAACCTGGCGACGGGCGCGCTGTGGGACGCCGCCGAGCGGTACCCGCGGCTGCCGTGGCTGGCGCTGACCGCCACGGGCGCCGCCTGCGCCGGCGCGCTGGCGGCACTGGGCCGCAGCGGCCGCCTGCGCGCACCGCGTCCGGAGCCGGCAGCAGGCACCCGCGCGTAACCGGAACGGCCACGGCGAGGGGCCAAGTCGAAAGCCGCGCCGGGGGAACGGCACCGGGACGGCCACCGCCCACGCGCGTGGATGTCGCCGTCCACGTCCCGCAGCGTGTGCCGGATGACGTACTCCCTGCCCTGCCGGCGCCATCGTTCTGGCCGAACCAGGCGACGACCTTGGTGGTCGGGTTGGTGTCGGCGTCGTGGCAGGCGCGGTCGGGCCCGCGATGCGGCCCCTGACGAGATCGACCCTACCGACCCAGACGCGGCAATTGCGCCGCAAGTCCATGACGCCCGCATAGCCCTGCCGCGCCATTACCTGTGTGCTGCTGTACTCGCCCTCCCAGAAGTCCGAGCTGCCGCGGGTCCAGTGCACGTGCTAGTCCGACGTCGCCGTGTTCCACCAGCGCCGGGCCTCGTCGAGCAGAGCGTCCCACAGACCGTCCACCCGCGCGGTCATCTGGTCGAAGCCGCCGTACATGGGTGTTGCCGTAGCCGCCGCGGGCGCCGCCGTCGAACTGGCGGTCCCTGTCGGCCGGGGGGCCTTGAAGCCGACGTAGACGTCCGGGCGGCGTGGTGGACGTGTCGAACCTGCCGCTGTGCTCGGAGTGCACGTGGTGCTCCCCGACCCGCCAGGCGCGCCGCCGTGAGCGTTGCTCCCACGCCAGCGTACCGGACGAGGGTGACCAGCTAGTGTCGACAGCGGAACGGAACATGGCGTGAGCGGCGGTGCGGAAACGAAAACCAACGGGACGGCCAACACCGGTCACGCGGAGCCGCGAGCTGCTCCTCCTGCTCGTACGGGCACGAGCACTTTCGGCGACGAATGGCGTGCTCCTCTTTTCAGAGTTCGAGGAGAGGAGCACGCCCTCCGTACGGGATGGCAGGTGTCACGTGCACACGGACATGCAGCGGTACAAAAGCGGCTCCAGCTTCAGGGAGGAGCCCTTCCGATCGAAGACCTGGAGGGCGTCCAGACACGCGTACACCCAGTCAGCGTCTTCCTCGTCCCCCAGTTCGAGAGCGATGGCCATGATGACGACATCCGCGTCGGCCGAGTCCTCGCCGAACTCCTTCGCGACCTCCCGGTACGCCGTCAGGAGCTTCGGATCCGCGAAGACTCCGGTCGCCTGCACGAAGTCTCGGACAACGGGACCATCCGTTGTCAGCTCTGCCATTCTCCGCAACGCAGCCTCCGCGCCCGAGAGCTCGCGGTGCAGCTTGTACGCGCGATCGACCAGGTACGGCCATCCGCCGGTCAGTTCGTAGAGGCGGTCGGGGTGCCCGTTCGTGTTGAACAGCTCCGTCCGCTGGGCCCAGTCGTGAAGGCTTCGCCGGTCGTAACGACGGAGCACGACGGGAAGCGCCGAGGTCTTCTCCGTCTCCAGGAGCAGGGGGCGCCAGAGATCGAGCTGCCTGGTATCCGTGACGATCACCACCGAGCGGGTGACGCCGGATGTGGCGGGTAGCGCGATGTCTGCCAGGTCCACCGCCTCCCGCAGGGTTTCCGGTTTCACGTTCTCGGTCGACTGGGCGAAGTCGCTGATGACCACGCGGCGATCGCCGGGACGGCCGCCGGTGAGCTCCTGCTTGAACACGCCGCGCCTGCCGACCGGCGGCAGCTTCCAGCCCGAGATGCCATCGGTCACCGTACGCAGGGTTCTACTCACTTCGGTGACACCGGTGGCCGCCGTCCCCAGTACCACCCGTGTGCGGTTGGAGCGGTCGCCGAGGAGGTCGTCCAACTGAGTGACGGTGAGCGGGACCGGTCGTTGGTCGGGCAGTTCCGGCCGGCCTTCCAGGACGATGCGATCGCCCAGCTGGTAGTCCTGATGAGCACGCTCCAGCCGGGCCTCCACCTCGTGCGAGGTGCCGATCATGCGCAGAGCGTTCGGACCCCGAAGGTGCCACCCCTGGCCGTCGTGATTGGGAGCCAGCACACCCAGCCCCACCATTTCCGACAGATAGGCGCGGAATTCCTCCGTGTCGAGGTTCTCGAAGCCCTCGGGCCAGTACGTCTCGCATTCCTCGCGGAGTTCTGCGTCGCTGAGCCGACCTTCCAGCCCGTAGTGACGGGCGTGGTGGGCGAGTACATTGGCGATCACGTCGTACCGGTGGTCCAGGCTCAACGTGTCCTTGAAGGCGGCCGAGATGCCGGCGCGGAGACCGGTGTCCGATTCCACCGCCTCGATGTCGGCCTCCTCGATCGTGTAAGGAGGACCTTCGATGCCACGCCGTTGACGCTTGCGCTGCATGACCTGTACCAGCCGGTGACCGAACATCTGGAGCAGGAACGGCTGGTAGGAGCAGTACTGCAGGACTCGGTTCGTGACGTCCACGTCGGCGAACTCGAAGCCGAGGGCACGCATCGGATGCACCAGCAGATCTGCGGCGAACTGCGGAGCGAGCGGGCCGATCACCGTCGGTGTCTGGGCGAGGTGGCCGAACGGTCCGTTGCTGGCGAGCTTGGAGAACCGCTGCACAGAATGCAGCCCGGCGAACACGACCTTGACCCGGTCCTTCGTCTCTGACCCGAGCCCCTTGAGCTTTTTGGTCTGGCCGAACCGCGGGGCGTCAGCCTCAAAGAACAGGTCGCACTCGTCGAGAAGGATCAGCAGTCGGCGCATGGGGTCCTCGGCGAGCCAACGCCGTAGCTCCCTGCGCACATACTCCCAACGGTCCCCGTGAGGTGCCTTGCGCCCCTTGCCCTGTGGCAGCACGTCGACGGCGACCAACTCCCGTTCCAGAACGCTCCAGAGCGTTTCCGGACCGAAAGCGCTGCCCTTGCCGATGTTGACCTGGTCCAGGTTCACGTACACGGTCTGGCGGAAGCCGGGGTACTGCTCCATGAACCGGTCCCCGGCGTCGCTGAGCAGAGCCGACTTCCCCAGTCCTCGCCCGCCGAAGATGACCTGGGTGCCCTGGGGATCGAGGACGCTCTTGCGTTCCGCATCCCGTCCGAAGAACATTTCGCCGCCGATGCGGCCACGCTTCTCCAGAATGTACGGATTGACGCCGGAGAACGGCAGCAGGGTCTGGGTGGCCGAGCTCACCTGCCGGTTCCCGCGGGCCGCAAGGTAGGCGAGTGCGGCGTCGTCGACGACGAGCATGGGCCTCAGCCCGCCACTGCCGACCGCAAGGTCCACCCGGTTCTTCTTACTCAGAGTGCCGAAGTAGAGCACCAGCAGCCCGGATCCGCTCGGGTCTCGGGAGGCAAGGCTCATCACCACTTCGGCCGGCGGGCGACCCCACACCAGCAGAAGCCGGAGCCGGCCACCCTGCTCCCTGATCTTCGAGCCGAAGTCGGGCACAGCGGCGCGGCCGTTGATCTGCACGTCGGTGGCCTCAAGGAAGCGATACTCCTTACGCTGATGCGACAACTCCTCCAGACGGCGCGGGCCCTTGGGAGCGTCGTAGCCGAGCAGCTTCAGAGCGGGGAGCAGCTTCGCGTTGGTGAAGTTGGGCCTGTCGTTCGGTTCGAGGGAACCCACTTCACGCCAGTTGCCAAGCGCCGTCGCAGCCAACTCCGCCTCGTCGCCGGAGAGGTGCCCGTAGTCGAGAACGGGCGCCTCAGGGTGCCTGCCGCCCGACCGCACCAAACTGATGAGCTCACCGTCGATTCCTCGGGGCAGCCTTTCCGGTACTTCCGGGAAGAACTCCCAGAGGTGAGTCTCGCCGTTGTCGATCTCCGGCATCGGCTCGCCGATCTCCATGAAATAGACCATGTCGGCCGCAGTGGGCAGCTTGCCGGAGTCCAGGTGCCGCAACACCTGGTCCCGTTCGGCCGGAGCGACGTCAAGCCTGCCGAGTCGGGCCCGGATCCGCCCGGCCGCTTCCTCCCGATAGGCCGGGAGGCTGGTACGCACGTGCTCCAGAGTCGCCCGTACCTCGCTCAAGTCATGCCGAGAGGTCTCCTCCAGAACCGAGCGGGCGCCCTCCAACAACTCCTGCATGTAGAGGTCCTGGTCGTCCGTCACCGCGCCGTCCGCCTGGGCTTGGCGCAGCCCGGCGAGGAGCGCTTCGCGGTCCGCGTCGAGTTCCTGCCGCCTTCTCGACTCGAGCGCCTCGATCTCGGTGATCTTCTGAAGGGCGAAGCGCACGCCGTCCGTGGCGGGCAGGTCCCCGAGATCGGCGAGTTTCACGATGGTACGTGCCGCAAGGAACGCGTCGTGATCAAGGCGCTCCCGCAGCGCCTCGTCCCAGGAACGTCCGACGGCGATCAGCAGCCGGTCAACGGGCGGGCGTTCGTCGATGGCATTGCAGACCTTCAGCAGCTCCGCGTCGAGGATGTCATCGGGCTTGCTGCGGCCGGCGTTGCGAACCTTTTCGTCCCGGCCCTCCAGGAGCGAGAAGATCTCGGACAGGGAGTCGTACGCGGCGTGGGCGACAGCCGTGGCGATGGTCTCGGGACGCCGCGTCAGACGTTCCAGGTCGGCCAAGACCGCGTCCTTGCGGGCGAGCAAGTAGCGCCGCAAGGAGGACACTTCCTGCACGACCCTGTCCGTGTCCGACCGTCCTCTCCTGCGCGCGTCCTCGACGGCGACGTGCCATTCCCTGGCCAGCGCCACCGTATCCTCGACGACGCGTACGAGATCCTGCCGCCCCGCGCCCTGAAGCGCCTTCCTGCTGGAGGAGCGGTACTTGCGGTCAACGCGGTCGATCTCGGAGTTGATCTCGGGGAGCTTCGCGAGCCGCTCCGCCTCCTCCCGGACCGTGGGCAACTGGTCGCGGTTGTCGTTGATCACCTGGGTGAGCATCGAGCCCAGCAGCCCGTCAGGCCTCAGCCATCGCTTGCTGATTTCCGTCGCCCGGGCGTATCGGAGGCGTGGCGGCGCGTCCAGGTAGGCACGGCAACGTTCGTGGATCTCCCTCAGCCGTGCTTCAGCCCCGGACACGTCAGCGATCACCGCAAGAGGGGATGCGTGCATCAGCGTGCCGCTCAGTGCGCGGTCCGCCACCTGCGTCGTGACCTCGCCGAGTACCTGGGGGAGCCGGAGTGCGAGCGTCTTCAACTGAGCCCCGGCCATATAGTTTCCGGTGATCAGCGTCACCCGCAGGAGGGCAGGGACCAGCAACAGGTCAGTGCCTTCCGGGCCATGACCGGCTGAGTCGCTCTCGCTCCGGAGCAGATCCTCCACCAACCGCACACTGGGACTTGTGGCGGAAGTGATCAGCGCAGCCGCCCCGGCCAGGCGGAGTGCCGCCGGCTGAGGTCCCGGACCGTTCGCGGCCTTCGCCACATGGTGGGCCAGGCCGAACCGACGCTCCCTGATGAGGCGGGCGAGGGCCTGCTCGATCCGTGTCGGCCCGTCCGGCCCGTCCTGACTGACGGTCGCGCCGCTCACGCCCGCCGGAGCAGGTGCGACGGGGGCGTCGTCACCGCCGTCTCCGGTAGTTGGGGCCCCGGTCGCGGCGTCGGAGGTCGGGGCGGGCGGAGCGGCGATGCTCGGCGCATCGGCGACGTCCGGCGGCCCAGCCCCCGTCGCGCGGGGTGCGGGAAGCAGGTCCGTGCCTTCGCCGGGCGTGTGCCGTACGGAGTCGCCGCCAGCCCGCTCCGTACCGGGTGGTACGACCGTCCGGGGTCCCGCTGTGTCCGGCTGCTGCCCTGCCTCGGCTGTCATCCTCGCCGGATCCGTCCCGTCGTCGGGAATCGGCGGCGCTGCAGCCTTGTCATCGCTGCCAGGCAGACCCTGCTCCGTGGTGTCCGCGGTCTCCTTCGTACCGACAGAAGGCGAGCTGGCCTCCAGGTCTGCCGCGGGTGCGGTCTGCTCCCCGAGGAAGAGGTCGGCTGCCATGGCCGAGGCCGCTGCACACGTGGGAAGGGCGCGTACCACCTGCCCCTGGAGCGCTACGATGGTGTGAGGATCGGCGTCCTTGCGCTGTCCCAGCAGGACCAGCTCGGCGATGGCGACCAAGGCCGAGCATTCTTCGCGCTCGCTCTCGTTCCACATCGGCACGTCAAGAAGTCTCTTTGCATTGCTGCGGACATCTTCCGCAGCCGAGGCGGCGGCGCTCCCTGGGCGGCCGCTGATCGACAGCAGCTTCCGCAACGCCTCACGCACCGTCGTGTCCTGCTGGCGCTGGGCGGCAAACGACTCCGCCGCACGGCGCATTTCTTCCAAGCGCAGCGGACCCTGTTCGATGCCCGCCTCGTCAAACACCATCCTTGCATGGTGAAAAGCCGCGGAAAGTTCAGCCAGGCGTTCCACATGTTCTTCTGCCGGTGGCCGGCCATCGTCGATGGCGTCCTGTACCGATGCCATCGACTGGCGCGCCTGCTCGACGGCCGAAGCAAGAACGCGGCAGACCTCTGCCGGGCCGTCCGAGGCGGCGGCCTCAGAGTCCTGGGCAAGGACCGGGGCTGACCCGACAGCGGCATCACACGCGGATGGAGGGTCGGCGGTGTCGTCTTCGGCTGACTGATGATCTGAATCGACGCCTGTGCTCTCCTCGGGCAGGAAGCTCGCGTGTGATTCGACGACGGCTGCCGCGGCTGCGCGTACGGCGTCGAGTTGTTGTGCGAGTGCGGATTCCTCATCGATGCCGAACCATGCGCGCTCGGCGGCCCAGACGAGGAGGTAGGCGTCGGCGACCGAGGCGTTGCACCAGGCGAAGATGGTCGCGCGTAGCAGGCTTCCGTCCCAGCGCGCTAAGGGGTCGGCGGCGTCGGCGCCGGTGCCGAAAGCGGCGGCGGACAAGTGGCTTTGTGCGGATTCGGTGAGCACCCGGAGGGTGCGGACACAGCCGTCCTTCTGTGCCGCCCGGCGCAGTCTCGCCAGGATGTCCTCACAGAGTGTATGGCCAGCCCGACGCGGTGCAGCCATACGGATACCGAGACGCCACAGCAGCAGCTTCCGTCGAGGAGGGGGGAGGGAGTTGTAGGCCAACTCGACCATGTCGGAAGAGAACTCCGCCAGTGTCTTGTCCACCGGGCGGTCAAGTTGATTCAACGAGGTGGCGAGTTTGCCGAGGCTCTCGGCGGAGGCACCTGGCGGAGACGACGGTGGGTCCGCGACCACGTGGTACCGGTCGTGCATATGACAGTGCTCCGTTTCTCTGTTTCGGTGTGCCGTCTGGAACGGCCGATGTGCAACGGGTCAGCGACCCTTATTGGCCTCGCGTGTACTGGGTGACAAACGTGTAGCC
This sequence comes from Streptomyces synnematoformans, assembly GCF_039531005.1. Classification (NCBI taxonomy): domain Bacteria; kingdom Bacillati; phylum Actinomycetota; class Actinomycetes; order Kitasatosporales; family Streptomycetaceae; genus Streptomyces; species Streptomyces synnematoformans. The sequence continues at coordinate 28,770 of NZ_BAAAPF010000029.1, read as the reverse complement.
ATCTGGCAATTCCCAGCCGTCTGCTTTGCCCAGAAGTCTGCAGTGCTCGCGGAAGGCCTCTCTCTGGGCATCACTGGGTGAAGAGCCAGGTAGCAACCGTCGCAAGTGTCCGGGCACGTACTGCACGCCGTGCATGTCCTCTTGAGGCTCGCTCACCCCCCACGGTCGCGGAACACGGACTACCGGTGGCATATACCCGATGAGTTGGATTACGCGTTGAGCAGGGTGCGCCGGGTAGTGCGGCTGCCCTGCCGGGTCACGGCTTCCAAGAGCGGGTTCGAGGACTCTCTGGGCCAGCAGTTCCGCTATCGCCGATTCGAGGGCCGCTCTTTGTGAATGAGCCGGCTCGACTCCTCCGTACACGGCACGAGGCAGGAATGCACGGTCGAGCAGAGCGTGCCCGCCCGGGGTCAGCAGCCCGCATCTCCGTACTGTGCGCATCACCAGTTCCCGCGGTGCGAGGCCGGCGGCTGTGTCCCTGCTGCGATCGCTCCCCGGCGCGTCTTCGCGGGTGAGAACCCGAGCGTCGTAGCAGTGACCGAGGAGGCGGTCCCCGAACTGCACGGGATTCTTGAGGGGCACCGTTGCGGCGTGGAGGGTGCGGCCACCCCGGGACCAGTGGAACTGGAGTAACAACCCCGGGAAGAAGTCGTTCGGCCAGGTTACGCCGACGAGATACCCCGTGTGTCCGGTGACTTCGGCGTACGTCTCCTGGGCGTTACCGGATCCGTCGGGAGGCGGACCGCCATGGTCGATCTCGAGTAGTACCGCCTGGCGTCGATCGCCTGCAGGGCGCAACTCCTCGGCTACGAGCGGGTGCAGAAGCGCGAGACCTGCAGTGAGATGTGCTAGCCGCAATGGCTGCCGGTAAACGACGACCTCGTCCGTAACCCGCAGCAACTCGACGGGACCGAGGTTCGCGTCGTCTGCCAGAGGGTCGTCTACGGGTGCTGCTTCGGGCTCGGGAAACGAAGACGCGGTAACTGTCTGGGAGGAAGCCCACCCGCGGCCCGCTGGAGTAAGGGGATCCTGTGCGGGTTCCAGAACTCCCGGATACTGAGAACTCCAGACTCCGCCACCCTCGAAGGAATCATCCAGATGCACTCGCGTACCGTTCGAGAACAATCCGTTTTCACTGTCCCTTCGAATGAAGTCGGCAATTGTTACGTTCGCTCTGCACACCGCTGATGCATAATCGACACCATGGAGGGACTCTGCCGCTCCAGGGAAAGAGCGGAGGCGGGGACCGAGTGCCGTGTAAATGGTGACAGGGGTGTTCATCGCGTAGTGCCGTCTTGTCTGCTGAGCCCCATGCTCAAAGGAAGACAGCAGGGTCCTCATGTCGTCCCCGCCTAGTGGCCCAGTGTCTTGCCAGCCAGCCGCCAGAGACTCCCGCGTCATGGCGTAAGGGCCCCACATGCGGAGCAGATCACTGGAGTGGAGGACGCGTCGCACGGTTTCGAGAAGACGGAGCAGCCCGCGTAGGAGGGTTGTGTCGTCTGCACCGCCGACCAGTTCGGTGACGGACATGGCGACGAAAGGACTCATGAGCTGGGGGCGCCCTGTGCTCAGCAGATAGTGCGCGTATGCCGTCAGATCGTCCTGTGCAGCGGTCTCCTTGGATGCATAGACGGCCTCAACGAGGATGTGTCCATCCGCGTTGATCCAGCGCTGGCGGCTGTGCAGCCGGTGGAGTTGGGCAGGGGACAACGACAGTCCCGGGCCGAAGGCATGAAGATCAGGTACCAGAAGCTCGCGGCGTTTGGCCGCGTCACGGGCACCTGGAGCGCCAGGCCCTTCGGTGCCAGCAGGGGAACCGGACACCCAGGCAGGAGTGTTGCCCAGTTCGTCCACCTCGGGGTGGGCGCCTTCCTTGTAACAGATCTCGGCGTAGAGCGGCTGTGATCCGGTGGTCACGCGTACCATGGCGCCGACGGGTAGCGGCGGCGTGTGCTCACCGAACGTGACCGACGGGAAGTCGTCGAGTTGGAGGGGGCTGCGCCCATAACCGTCACCGGCGAGGTGAAAGCCGAAGTAGGCAGCGTTGAAGGCGACCGATACGTGCAGGGGCGTCTTGCGGGCGGTGGTGACGGCTTCCAGATATCGAAGCAGTCGCAGTCTTTCTTCCTCTGGAACTGCTCCGTTTCCCACAGCCATGGCCTGGGTGAGCAGGGGAAGTCCATCGTAAGGCCCCACCACCTGCGGCTCGCCGTAGCCTACGCTTCCTGTGTCGGAATGCATGAATGTCGATCGGCGAGGTGCTGCCGTCGATCTTTTGTCGAGGTTTTCATGCACCAAACCAGATGTGCGCGATCCATGTGCTTCTTCGCCCATAACACCCCTCCCTGAGGGCTAACCTGAGTCAGCCCACCATGGTGTTGCCACGCAGGATATGCCTTCACTCAGTCCCGCCGCCATGTTTTCGACAACTGATTGGTGTGCGCGGCGACGCGCATGCATCCAACTGCGGGATCCAACGCAGTGCAAACGCTTTCGTCCCGCAACTCTCGTCAGTCGAGCGGGCTGAAATGACGGGAACAGTGCGCATCCATCACTTGACATGGTCGTGTGTGCTCCACCTCGCTTGCTTGAACCCGTCCGGTGGGTAGTTCCGGTGTCGCATCCATGCTGCTCAGAAGCATGTTCCGAGATAGGCCTGGTTGCTCCGAGGCTTGAGGTGTGGAAGTGCGCGCAAGTTACTGACGAGACCGGCAATGAGGATGGGCGGATTCAGGCCAGTCGCGTCACCGGCGTAGCTTTGCCTGACTGGCCAGCCTGCGCCCTCCTCGAGTGGAGCAAGTTCATCGACCCTGCCGGGTTAGCGTGTGCGGCATGGCGGTTACGGACGTGCTGCAGCGTTTCAACCGGCGGCATCCCTGGAGCCACAACGACCACTACGGGCCGTGGATCGCCCGCCGCGTCGCCGAGTCGGGGGCGCGGGACGTGCTGGACGTCGGGTGCGGGGCGGGGAACCTGCTCGCGCTGCTGCGGCGGCGGGCCGGGGCCGTGACCGGGCTCGAACCCGACGCCGCGGCCGCCGCCGTCGCCGCGGGGCGGTTCGACGGCGATCCCGCGGTCACCGTCGTACGTACCGACTTCGCCGGCCGGGAACGGGGGCGGCGCTGGGACGCCGTCACGCTCGTCGCCGTACTGCACCACCTGCCGCTGCGGCCCACGCTGCGCGCGCTGCGCGACGACTGCCTGGCGCCGGGCGGGCGGCTGGTCGTCGTCGGGTGCCACCGCGAGGCCGGGGCCGCCGACGTCGTCGCGTCCCTGCCGGCCGCGGTCGCGAACCCCCTCGTCGGGCTGGCGAAGCACCCTGCTCGCGCGGACGCCGTGCCGGTGCACATGGCCGCGCCCACCGCCGAACCCCGGGAGACGCTGGCCGAGATCCGGGCCGCGGCGGCGGTGGAGCTGCCGGGCGCGCGGATACGCAGACGGCTGTTCTGGCGCTACAGCCTCGTCTACGACGCGCCCGCCCGACGCGCGTCGTCACCGAGCGTGCCGTAAGTTCCGGCCGGATCCGGCGCGTGCGCGGTTAATTCGCTTGCGCATGCGGGCATCGGGCCGCATCGTGTGTACGGTGAGTGACGAAGAAGCCCCCCGGCGATGGACCGCGGCCAGCGTCTACCCCGACATGTGGGCGGACCCCGACCAGGACCCTCGCAACAACGACTCCAGCCCCGACGGTGAGTTGGCGACGCTGCAGGACTTCCTCTCCGGCTACCGGCTGACGCTGCGGATGAAGTGCGAGGGGCTGAACGCGGAACAGCTCGCGCGCCGTTCCGTCCCGCCGTCGACCATGTCGCTGCTCGGGCTCGTACGCCACCTCGCCGAGGTGGAGCGGGACTGGCGCAACTGGGTCGTGCCCGAGGACCCCGCCCCCAGGATCTACGGCGAGCGCGACGCCGACTTCGCGGGCGCCGCCGCCGACCAGGCGCTCGTCGACGCCGCCTTCGCCGACCTCGCCCGCGAGCAGGCGGCGTGCGACGCGGTGCTCGCCGAGTACACCGATCTGGGGGCCCGGCTGGCCAAGGACGACACGTCAGTGCGCGAGATGTGGGTACACCGGGTGGAGGAGTACGCCCGGCACTGCGGCCACGCGGACCTGCTGCGCGAGTGCGTCGACGGCCGGGTGGGCCAGTGACGGCCAGGGCGCCGGCCGGACGCGGCTGAACCGGCGGCGCCACGAGGCGGCGCAGCCGGGTGAGGCAACCCGGCGGAGCCCTCATCGCGTACCACAAGTGTGCGACGTGAAGTGGGGACCGGATGGCAGGCGCAGGATGCTGAGGCGGGGCGCGGCGCAGCCGCCGGGGTTCGAGGAGTTCGTGGCGGCCCGGGGGCCGCGGCTGCTCCGCGTGGCCTGGCTGCTGACCGGGGACGCCCAACTCGCCGAGGACCTGCTGCAGACCGTGCTGGCCAAGGTGTGGCCGAAGTGGGAGCACATAGCGGAGGGGAGCCCCGAGGCGTACGTCCGTACCGCCATGGTGCACACCCACATCTCCTGGTGGCGCCGCCGCTGGTGGGGCGAGGTGCCGCACGCGGAGCTGCCCGACACGGCCGGCTCCGCGGACCCGTTCGGCCAGGTGGACCTGGAGCAGTCGCTCGCCGACGCCATACGGAGCCTGCCGCCGCGGCAGCGCGCGGTGGTCGTCCTGCGCTACTTCGAGGACCTGAGCGTGCAGGACACCGCGGCGACGCTCGGCTGTGCGACGGGCACCGTCAAGAGCCAGGCCGCCAAGGCGCTGCGCACGCTGCGCGGGCTGCTGCCCGCCGCCGAGTTGGTGGAGGGCGGTGAGTCCGGTGGCCGGGAACAGCGCTGAGCCGGGCGGTTCGCCCGAGTGGGCCCGGGAGCCCGGGCCGCCGGAGCCGGCGGAGTCGGGGCAGCCGAAGGAAGGGGCCGGGTGGGCCGAGTGGACCGAGCCCGCGGAGCCGGCCGAGGAGGAGCGCGCGCTGCGTGCGCTGCAGGTGCCGGCCGTGCCGCGGCTGGTGGCGCCCACCGAGCGGATGGAGCGCATACGGGGCCGGGTGCTGCGACGCCGTCGACGGCGGCGCGCGGTGTGGGGGGCGACCGCGACGGCCGCGGCCCTCGGCGGACTGCTGCCGCAGGTGCTCCCCGCCGACGACCCGCCGCCCCGCTACGCACCCCCCGCCGCCGGCGCCGGGACGCCGCAACCGCGGGAGGACGAGGCCCGGTTGCCGGAGCTGTCCGACCTCACCCTGCGGGTGCCGGAGGGATGGAGCACCCGCACGGTCCGTACGGACTCGCCGGAGGGCTCGTACGTCGGATACGTCGCGAGCCTGGCGCTTAAGCCCTCCCCCGAGCCCTGCCCCACCGGCGCGGACGGCACCTGCACCACGCCGCCGCGGGAACTGCCCCGGCGCGGCACGCTGATCACCCTGCGGCTGCTCTACGGCTCGGAGAAGTTCTCCGGGCCGGAGAGGACGGATCCGGGTCTGCAGGCGCGCGACGTGGGCAAGCCGTGCGTCGTCGCGGGCGGCACGGAGGAGCTGTGGGCCGTACGGCGCCCGGCGGGCGCGGCGGAAGGGGTGCAGGTGCTGGCGACGGTGTGCCTGGCCACGCCCGCGAACCGGGACGTCGCCGAGGTCCGTACCGTGCTGGGCTCGATGCGCTTCGAGTCCGGCACGCAGCCCGGCAGCCGGCCGGACGTGCCGTCGGGCAGCCGACCGGAAGTGCCGTCCGGCAGCCCGCCGGACGTGCTGTCCGGCATCGAGCAGAACGTGCAGGTCAGCGGGTCGGAATGGGGTGGCCGATGACGCTCCCCCGCCGCCGGCTGCTCGCCGCGGCCGCCGGGTTCCCGCTGCTCACGGCGGCCGCCTGCACGGAAGCGGCCGCGCCACGCGCGGACAACGCTCCGCCGCCGACCCGGACCCGGACCCCGGCCCCGGCCCGCTCGCGCGTCGCCGCGGCCCCCGCGCGGCTGCCGCAGGACGTACCGGGGCTGGGCCCGCGCACCCGCGCCCGCATCCCCGCCGGCACCCGCCAGGTCCTCGTCGTCACCGGCCCGTCGCGCCGCTCGTCCACCGCCACCGCCGTGCTCTACGAACGCGGCCCCGACGGCTGGCGCGGCGGCCCCGCCTGGCCCGCCCACAACGCCCTCCGCGGCTGGACCCGCCACCACACGCAGGGCGACCTGCGCACCCCGGCCGGGGTCTACGGCCTCACCGACGCCGGCGGCCTCGACCCCGACCCGGGCACGGAGCTCCCGTACGACCACGGGCCCGCCTTCAGCATCGACGGCCGCGGCTTCGAGGGCGAACCCCTCGCCGGCTCCTTCGACTACGTCATCGCGATCAACTACAACCGCAAGCCGGGCACCACCCCGCTGGACTGGACCCGCCCCATGGGCGACGAGCGCGGCGGCGGCATCTGGCTCCACGTCGACCACGACGGGCCGACCAGCGGCTGCGTATCGGTGGCGAAACGCCACATGCGCACGCTGCTGCGGACGCTGGAGCCGCGGGAGAAGCCGGTGGTGGCGATGGGCCCGGAGCGCTGGCTCGCTCGCTGACACCGGGACCGCTGTCGGACCCGGGCGCTATCGTGAGGTGACGGAGGGTGAGCTGACCCGGGTCGGGGCAGGGGGGCGTGATGGAGTGGCTGATCGGGGCCGCGGGGACGGTGGCCGTCGGTGTGCTCATGGCGGTGCTGTCGTCCGAAGTCACGGACGGCTGGAAGCGGGTGAAGACACGGCTGGCCGGGCGCGGGGAGCGCGGGGCGGGCAACGGCAGCCCCGTGCCCGCGGGGGCGGCGTACTTCGTCGACCGCGAGAAGGAAACCGAGCTGGCCGACGCGACTTTACTGCCGCCGGCCGGGCGGGGCGGCACGTCCGGCACGGCGGGCGCGGCCGGTGCGGCCGGAGCGGTGCGGCCGGACGGGGCGGCGCGGCCCGTCGCGATGCTCGCGGTCAGCGGGATGCCCGGCATGGGGAAGAGCGCCTTCCAGTCGCGCTGGGTGGACGCGAACAAGGGGCGGTTCTCCGGCAGACCGGTGTACGTGAACTTCGAGGAGCTGCCCGGCGGCACGCCGACCGCGCGGCTGTCCGCGGCCGTCGCCGAGGCCCTGCAGCAGCTTGAGGTGGGACTGAACCATCTGCCGGCCTCGCTCGCCGGACTGACGCGGCTGTACCGGCAGGAGTCGGCGCGGCGCCGGCTCCTCGTCGTCCTCGACGAGATCACCGAGGCCGCGCAGGTCCGCGCGCTCCTCCCGAGCGGCCCCGGAAGCGCCGTGCTGGCGGCCGGCCCGTCGCGCATCGGTGAGCTGACGCTCATGGGTGCGCAACCGCTGCAGCTGCAGCCGCTGGAGCCCGAGCACGGCCTGCAACTCCTGACGCACCTGGTCGGGGACGGGAGCCGCATCGGTGCCGAGCCCGAAGCGGCCCGGCAGGCGGTGGAGTTCTGCGCGGGGCTGCCGGTGGCGTTAGGCATCGTCGGGGCCAGGCTCGCCATGGAGCCGCGGCTGACGCTGCGCGCGCTGGTGGCCGAGCTGTCGGACGAGGAGCGGCGGCTGGAGGGCCTGTCGATCCCCGGGGAGGAGCTGGGCGTGTCCGCGGTGATCGGGATGGCGTACGGGAATCTGCCCGCGGAGGCCGCCCGGCTGTACGGCCGGCTCGGGCTGCTTCCGGGGCCGCGGTTCGACGACGAGGTCGCGGCGGCCGCCGGCGGCCTGCGGCCCCCGGCCGCGCGGCGGGCGCTGGCCAGGCTGGAGTCGGCGGGCCTGGTCGAGGCGGCGGACGAGCACGGGCGCCGGCGGTTCGTGAGCCTGGTGGGCCTGCACGCGCGCGCCCGCGGAACGGCCGAGCCGGAGGCCGAGCAGAACGCGGCCCTGGCGCGGGTGGTCCGCCACTACGTGCGGCGCGTGGCGCAGGCCGACCGGGCGGTCATGGGAACGCGCTTGCGCGTCACGGACCACGGGGAGCTGCTGCGGGACGCGCCGCCCGGCCCGTTCGCGGGCGACGGGGCCAAGAGCGCCGCGCTGGAGTGGCTGCACCGCGAGCGGGCCGAGCTGCTGGCCGTACACGAGGCCGCGGCCGCGGCGGAAGACCCCCGCGCCGTCTGGCAGCTGGCGGAGGGTCTGACGGCCCTCTTCCTCAACCACCGGTATCTGCAGGACTGGACGGCCACCGGTCTGCGCGGCGTGGAGGCCGCCGCGCGCGACGGCGAGCCCGCGGCGGAGGCACGGCTGGCCGCGCTGACCTCACGGCCGCTGACCGACCTCGACCGGCTGGACGACGCGCAGGCCCTCCTCGAACGCGCCGGCGCCCGGCTGTCCGACGTACGCCGGGGGCACGCGGGCTACGCGGACCTGCCCGTGCTGCGCCCTTCGGTGCTGGAGTTCACCGGGCGGCTGTGGGACCGGCTGGACCCGCCGCGCGCCATCGCGACGTACGAGGAGGCGCTGGCGGCGTACCGCGAGGCCGGGGAGGAGCGCGGCGCGGCCATCGCCCGCTATCTGCTCGGCCGCGCGCTGGACGCGGCCGGCCGCCCGGCGGAGGCCGCGGAGGCGCTGCGCGCGGCCGTTGGCGGCTTCGAGGGCCTGTCCGGCTACGGGCCCCGAGGCGACCGGCGCATGGCCGGGCGCGCCCGGGCGGGCGCCGGCGACGTACTGCTGCACCTGGGGCGCCGCCCCGAGGCGCAGGAGGAGTACCTCGCCGCGGCACGGCTGCTGCAGGCCGAGGAAGCCGCGCACTACGAGGCGGCGGTGCGCGAGAAACTGGCCGCGCTGGCGCGCGAGGACGGCGGCATATCCGGGCAACGCGAGCATCTGGCCCGGGCCGCCGAGTTGTACGCGAAGGAGGGGAACCCCCGCGCCGGGGAACTCAGGGACGAGCTGCGGCGGCTGTACCCGCAGCTGTACCCGGAAGCGGAGTGAGCAGCACGTCCTCGGTGCGTCCCGCGAAGCTCAGGTCGGCCGTCCCCGGCAGCGGGACGCCGCAGCGCAGCCGCGCGTACGCCACGGCCGCCGCCACGCCGGCGTCCACCGGCGGCCCGGTGACCGCGACCTCCACCGCCGCCGCGTCGCGGACGGCCACGACGTGGGTGCCGCCGGTCGTCGGCACGCCGGCGACGAGGCCGCCCGGGAAGTCGTCGAGGAGCGCGCGTGCCGCGCGCGCCGCGGCGTGCGTACCGCGGGCGGCGCCGGGCCGGGTGAGCACGGAGGCCCGTTCCGCCGCGGCGGAACGGCCGTCGCGTATCTCGCAGGACAGGTGCCGGAAGGCGTACGGACCTTCGGGCGCGGCGTGGTCCCCGGGGTGGCGGGAGGCCGCCGCGGCGGGGTAGCGGGCGACGGAGACGGTGTGCCCGTCCGCGGCGCCGCTCACCGTGGTCCGCACGACGGCGGCCGTGTCGCCGGGCGGCGGGTCGCCCGGGGGCAGGCTGGCCGGGGGCGGGTCACGGGGCTCGGCGCGGGGGCGGGGGAAGGGCGGCAACCGCGGTGGCTCCCAGGCGGGTTCGGGCAGCCGGAGCAGGCCGTAGAGCGCGGTCCGCAGCAGGCTCTGCGCCTTTCCGGGGGCCTGGAACGCCCGTGCCGCCACGTCCGCCGCTCCCGCGGTGTCCTGCTCCGCCACCGCCCGGTCGAGCTGCGGGCGCAGCGGGAGCGCCGCGTCGAGCCGTACGGCCGTGCGGCCCAGCTCCGCCATGGGCGTGCCCGGGACCACTTCGTCGCCGAACGCGGCCTGCAGTACGGGGATCCCCAGGGCGGCGGCGTAGAAGGTGACCGAGCCGTGGTCGCCGACGACGGCGTCGGCGGCGAGGAGTGTGGCCTGCCAGCCCTGCGTGGGCGGGACGACGAGCAGCCCGGCTTCGCGGGCGGCCGCGAGCGCCGTGCGCAGCCGCCAGGAGCCGTGGGCGGAACGCACGTTGGGGTGGGTGACGAGGGCGACGCGGTGGGTGTCGGCGGGCAGGTCCGCGAGCAGTCGCAGGGGCAGCTCCGGATCCCGACCGAGGAGCGACTGCGGCCCCCAGGTGCTGCTGACGAGCACGAGCTGCCCGGCCGCCGGTACGCCGAGGGCGGCGCGGTACGCGGCGCGCGACGTGCCGGAGACGAGGAGGCGGTCGTAGCAGGGGTCGCCGGCGTGCACGACGTGGGCGGCGGCGCGCGGGGCGTGCGCGAGGAGGGTGTCCGCCTGCCCGGGGTACGACACCACGTACCACGCGCGCTCCGGCTGGAGCAGGGCGGCCGGGACCACGCCGGCGAGCCGCTGCCCGGAGCCGCGGGAGTCGGGGACGAACTTGTGGAAGCCCACGCCGTGGGGGAGCACCAGCACGGGGCCGCGGGTGCGGCTGAGGTCGGCGTTCTCGCTCGCGGTGACGATGGCGTCGTAGTCCAGGCCGGGGAGGTCGCCCCAGGCGACGGTCAGGGCGCCGGCCGTGGTCAGCAGCTCGCGTACGCCGTGGTGGAAGGCGGAGGTGGGGTCGAGGGCGAAGAGGACGTCCACGCGGGGGTCGTCGCGGAGGAGGGCGGGGAGGGTTTCCAGCAGGCGGACGGTGGAAGTGACGGTGCGCGCTACGGCGACGAGGGTGCGTTCGGCCGGGAGCGTGCGCCAGCGATCGCGGTTCGCGGTTCGCGGTTCGCGGTTCGCGGTTCGCGGTTCGCGGTTCGCGGTTCGCGGTT
>NZ_BAAAPF010000029.1:0-18039 GCF_039531005.1 Streptomyces synnematoformans | reverse complement strand
TATTTTCCGTATCGCTGCCTATGTCAACCCCCGGGCGGTAGTACCTTCCCTGCTCTGCCGTCACCGTAGCCTCAGCCTCCGATGTCATTCTCCCGCGTTACTCTTCGGAGTCGTACCAACGCGCTACGGTGCAGTGGCAGGGGAGGGGTGTGTGATGACGGATCCGGTGTCGTTCGCCGCGATCTCCGGGGCGGCGCTCGGCGCGGTCGGCATGGGGATGGCCAACGAGGCGGGCCGGTCGGCGTGGGAGACGGCGGGGGCGTTGGTTCGCCGGATCACCGGGCGCGCGGTGCCGGCCCCGCGGCGGGCCGCCGAGCTGGAGCACGTGGCCGCGCTGCTGCGGGAGGGCGCCGAGCGCGATCCCGAACTCGCCCGCATGTGGGAGCGGTTCGCCGCGACGCTCCCGGCCGGCGCCCGCCCCGCCGGGACGCCGCGGCTGCCCGCCGCCTCGCGGCACTTCACCGACCGCCGAGCGGCGTTACGGCTGCTGGACCGCGAGGCGGACCGCAGGTTCGACGGCCGTCCGCGGGTGGCTCTGCTCTACGGGCCGGAGGGTATCGGCACGTCGGCCACCGCCCTGTACTTCGGCGGCAGACGCGCCGAGGACTTCCCCGACGGGCAGGTGCACGTCGACCTGCACGGCTGGTCGTCGCAGAGCGCCCTCACCCCCGCCGCGCTGGCCGGCCGCGTCCTGCGCGAACTGGGCCTGCCGGAAGGGGACATCCCGCACGCGGTGGACGACCGCACGGCCCGGTGGCGGCGGCTCGTCGCCGACCTGCGGCTGCTGGTCGTCCTCGACCACGCCTACTCCGCCGCTCAGGTACGGCCGCTGCTGACCTCCGCGCCCGGGGTGCTCACGCTCGTCACGGCCCGTCATCCGCTGCCGGGGCTGGACGCCGTGCCCGTGGCGCTGGGGCCGCTGGCGTCGCGGGACGCGCGGCGGCTGCTCACGCACTTCGCCGGCCCCGAGGCCGTGGCCGCGGCGCCGGAGGCGGCGAAGGACCTGCTGGGGCGCTGCGCCGGCTCGCCGTACGCGCTGCGTACGGCCGCGCCGCTGCTGTCCGCGCCGCTGCGGTCCGCGCACGCCGCCCCCGGACCCGGCGCCCCGGGCGCCGAGCCCGTCACCGCCCTGACCGAGTCCGCCTACCGCGCGCTCGACGCGGACGCCGCCCGGCTGTACCGGCTGCTGGCCCTACGGGACTGGCCCCACGTCGACGCCGGGACCGCCGCCTGGGCGACGCGGCCGGACGGGGACCCGGACGCGGATCCGGCACCCGCCGCGGCGCTGCTCGGCGTGCTCACCGACCGCGGCCTGCTGGAACCCGCCGGCCCCGACCGCTCCGACCGCTACCGGTTCCGCCCCGCGGTGCGCCGCCATGCCGAGCTGCTGGCCCGGCAGGAGGACGGCCCGCGGGCGTGCGCGGAGTCGGTCGCCCGGGTCGTACGGGGCTACGCGGACCTCGCGGAACGCGCCGCGCACCGGGCGCTGCCGCAGAGTTGGCGCGTACCGGCGCCGGCCGCACCCGGCCCGTACGCGGACCCCGCCGAGGCCCTCGGCACCCTGGTGCGGGAAACGGCGAACCTCGCCGAGGCCGTGCAGGCCGCCGTGGACGCCGGGGACCGTGCCGCGGCCGTGCGCCTGGCGCGCTCCCTCTGGCCGCTGCAGCTCAAGGCCGGTCGGCACGCCGAGGCCGTCCCCGCGCTCCGCGCGGCCCTCCGCCTCACCGCGACGGCCTACGACCCGGGCGCCGCCCCCGCCCTCCGCGACCGCGCGGCGCTGCGCTTCCAGCTGGCCATGAGCCTGACGGAGCTGGGCGAACACGAGGAGGCCGAAGCCGGCTTCCGGGCCGCGGCCGAGGACGAGCGGACGGCGGGCCACATACGCGGACACGCCTCGGTGGTCGAGGCGCTGGGCCTGCTGCGGCTGCGGCAGTGGGCGGGACGGGAGGCGCTCGCCTTCTTCGATGAGGCGGACGCGCTGTACGGGACCATCGCCCCCGGCGACGACGGACACGCCGATCTGCCCCGTGCCCGGCCGCTGGTCGTGCGCCACCGGGGCCGTGCGCTGCGCGTCGAGGGCCGGTTCGAGGAGGCGATCGCCCTGCTGGACACCGCCGTGGCGGCGTTCCAGGACATCGGGGACGACTACAACCGCGCCCGCGCCCTGACCGACCTCGCCGAAGCCCACGAGCTGGCCGGCGCGCCCGCCGCAGCCCTGCCGCTGATCGACGAGGCGATAGCGCTGCTGGAGGCGCAGACGGCCGCGTACCCGCTGGCCTACGCCCGCTCCGTACGGGCGCGCTGCGTCACCCCGTGAGCCGGGTGACGGCCACGCGGTGTTCGCTCGTGCCCGTACGGACCGTCAGGCCGTGCCCGGCGAGGGCGTCCGCGGTCCGCCCCGCCGCCACCCAGGCGTGCACGGCGGAGGCGTACGCCGCGGGGTCGGCGTCGGCGGCCCCCGGGGCGGCGGTGAGCGCGAGCGCGTCGCCGCCGCGGGTGCGGACGGTGCAGTCGCCGGGGCCGGTGACGTACGCGGCGAGGGCGCAGTGCGCGTACCGCCGCAGGGTCTCCGCGCACCAGGCGGCGGGCGAGCCGAAGCGGGGGTCGTCGGGTGCGCCGTGGCGGAGGATCACGTCGGCGAGGTCGAGGCGGCCGGGGTCGCGGGTGTCCTCGGGTACGGCGGTGTGCACGGCGCCGTCGCCGGCGGGCTCGTACGCGGGGTCGGCCCAGCGCCGCAGCACGACGGCCCCGTCGCGCAGCCGGGTGAGCACCCGCATCGGCGCGCTGCGGGCGACCGGTTCGTACGCGGGCAGCGGCAGCGGTTCGAGCAGCGCCGGCCGGTCCGGCTCGGGCAGCCCCAGGAACTCGTAGAACAGCGTGCGCAGCCGCCCCGCCGACTCGCCCGGCAGCGACGTGGTGAACCGTGCAGGGCCGGGCTGCGGGCGGTGACCGGCCAGCAGCGTGTCGAGCTGCGCGGGCAGCGGCGCGAACGGGTCCAGCCGGGGCGACTCGGCGAGGAAGCCGGCCAGCGGGGCCCGCGGGTCGACATGTTCGACCGGTGCCGCCGCCAGCGCCACCGGCACGCCGAGGGCCGCGGCGTAGTACGTGACGGCCCCGTGGTCGCCGATGACCGCGTCCGCCGCGACGAGCGCCTGCCGCCACGCGCCCAGCGGGTCGACGAGCGCCAGCCCGCCGCGCCGCGCCCCGTCGAGCCACGCGCGCACCTGCCCGGGGCCGTGCCCCTGCCAGATGTTGGGGTGCAGGACGGCCGCCACCCGGTACTCGTCGGCCGGCAACTCGCCCGTCAGCCGCGGCAGCAGCGCCGTCAGCACGTCGCCCGCCCCGCCGTCGCCGAACAGCCCCTCCGGGTTCCACGTGGCGGACACCACGACGAGCCGCTGCCCGCGGCGCACCCCCAGCGCCCGCCGGAACCGGTGCCGGTGCCCGCGGGCGGCGAGCATCCGGTCGAAACACGGATCCCCGGCGAGCACGGCGGTCCCCGCCGCCTCGGGGCACGACTCCCGCAGGCGTTCCACCTGCTCGGGGTGCGACAGCACCAACGCGTCGGCCACGGGCCGCCCGTCCGCGTCGAGCAGCCACTCGGGGGTCAGCCCGAAGACGGGTGCCCGGCGTCCGGCGTCCGGCGACCGGCGACCGGCGACCGGCGACCGGCGACCTGAGCCTCTTAGTGTATCCCACCCCATGGGACAAAACGGCCAATCTGCTCCGCAAGGCGCTTATTTGACCACCCAGGCTTGCGGAGACGGCCAGGTCCGCGGGCGTACGAACCGCCTGCTCCCAGGGCAGCACCGGCACCCCCACCGCCCCCAGCAGCTCGCCGACCCCGCCCTGGAACGGCGAGGACCCCGTGCACGTCGCGAGCATCTGCACCCGCAGGTCGTCGTCGAACAGCGGCTTCACGTCCAGCAGCCGGGTGGCGGACGTGACGTTGTGCACGACGAACAGCACGCGCCGGCACCGCCCCCGGGAGGCCCACCGCCGGGCCCCGTCCCCCACCGGAACCCGTAGCCACTCCTGCCGCGCCTCCGCCATCCAACCCCCCCCACAGCCCTGCAGCCCCACGGCCCCCGCAGCCCCGCGGCTCCGTCCCCCGACGTGACCCGCCACCCTAAACGGTGCCGTGCGGCACCGGCAGACGGCGGCTAGCCTGCTGGGATGGGCATGGCGGAGTTCGTCCTCACCGCGGTGGGCACCCTGGCCGGTGTCGTCGGCACGTACTTCGCCTACGTCTCCGTACGCGGCCGCTCCGCCCGCCGCCGCCCGCCGCCCCCCGCCCGAGCCGGCGCCCACGACCGGGAGCCGGCCCCCGCGGGCGGCTCCGCGGCGTACGACGTCTACGTGTCCCACGGCCCCGCCGACGCCGACTGGGCGCGCACCTTCGCCGGCCGGCTGCGCGCGAGCGGGCTGCGCGTGGCCGACGACGAGGTGGTGTGCGCGCCCGGCGGAGTACGGGTGCACGCCGTCGAGCAGGTCATCCGCGACTCCGCCCACGGGCTGCTGGTCTTCAGCCCGCACTCGACGGACGACGGGTGGGTGCTCCAGGAGTACGCCGCCCTGATGGAACGCTCGATCGAATCTGGCAGGTTGTTCATCCCCGTTCTGGTCGGTGACGTCGTCCTGCCCGAATTCGCGCGCACGCGGTTCAGCGCGGATTTCCGCGACGTGGACGACGACACCTACGGGCGCAGACTGGAGCAGACGGTCCGGGCGTTACGAAACGCCTGACCCGCCGTCCCCCTCGGCGTCACCGACGTCCCACTCGTCCGCGACCCCCAGGGATTCGATGCCGGCCCCGATGCCTTTCGCGGGCTCGGCGCCCTTCGCTAGCTTCCCCTTTCCGGCGTGCCGCTGGGCGCTCTCGACCAGTGCGAGGGCGCGTTGCAGCGGAAGATGGCGCAGCACCTCGTCCGCGTTTCCGCTCACGAATTCCGGCACGCCCATCTCCTTGAGCTGACGCAGGAAGATCTCCATGGCGATGGTGTCCCGACCGAGCACCTCGATCTTCCGCTCCAGCACCACCGTCTCCAGTTCCAGATCCGCCCGCTCGCCGCGCCGTTCGCGGTCGCGGATGCGTTCCCGGATGACCGAGTTCTCCTCCTCCGCCTCCAGTTCGCGGGTTTCCATCTGCTTGTCGGCGAGCCGCCGCCGGGCCTTGTCGAGTTCGGGGTCGGAGGACTCGAACTCACCCAGCGTCGTTCCCCGCGCCTCGATTCCCCAGGCGGCGAGCGCGTTGCGTACCTGGGAGGAGACATCCGTCCGCGTACTCGCGTACATGCTGAGGAACTCCTCGACCGTGGAGGCCGAGGCGATGGCGTTGAAATACGTCTCGACCAGTCCGCCCAGCACCCGTTCCACGAACCGCTGCACCGGAAGCGGGTCGTCCACCAGGCCGCCCAGGCGCGAGGTGTGGGCCCCGCCGAACCGGCTGACCAGCGCGGGAGCGGCCGGCTCCGGGATCTCCAGGGTCTGCGAGATGTCGACCTGGAGCCGGTGCCCCTGGACGTTCACCATGATGGGCTTCAGGGCGGCGTCGTAGTTGCTCGACGAGCGCTCCTTCTTCGTCCACTCGATCACGAGCGTGCGCGTGGGAATGAGCACGACGCGCACGAACCAGGGGTTCAGGGCGTAGACGGAACCCTCGCCCAGGGTCTCCTCCTGCACGCCCCGCTGCCCGCCTCTCGCGAGGAACTCCCAGGGCAGCCGGAAACTGCTGTGGCCCGGGATGACCGGCCCGATGGGCCGCTCGTCCTTCCTGGCCTCCGCCCCGTCCAGGGTGACCACCACGCCGGTCTCGCCGATCCGAATGGCGATCTCCTTCAGATGATCCACGGTGAGCCCGTCCTCCCGCGCTTTCCCCACGGTGGCGGTGCTGATCACCTCGAAGAGGTCCGGGTTGATGTTGTAGTACGACCCGCCGGTGAGGATGGCCAGTTGCCTGCCCTGTTCGCCGCCGCCGCGGAGAAAGGCCTCGCCGTCCTGGAAGTTGTCGCACTCCACGTGCCGGCCGAACGGCCGGTCCGGCGGCCGTACCTTCCCATCCTTCGCGATGACGAGAGCCACGGTCCCCGGCTCCACATAGGTACGGGGCGCCAACTCGACCTCGAAAAGCTCCGTGTTGATGTAGTACGCGGAGTCACCCGGGAGAACGGCGATCTGCCTGCCCTGCTCGCCGCCCTCGCGGAGGAAGGTCTCGCCGTCCTGGAAGCAGTCGCACTCCACCCGCCGGCCCAGCGTCCGCCCCGCGGGCCGCCTGGCGCCCTCGCGCGCCGTCACGAGCCCGACCTTGTCCGCCGGCACGTACGTCCGCGGCACCAGCCTCACCCGGTACAGCAGGGGAGGAAGCCAGTAGGCACGTCCCGGGACCAGCACGCGCGCCTGTACGCCGCGGCCGTCCCGGTGCGGCGTGACGTTCTTGAACCGCCGCTCCGGGTCGCCGCGGCCGAAGCGGCGCGTGACGATGCCCACCTTGCCCGCGGGCACCACATGCACGCCGAAGCTGATCCCCGGGCCCCCGGTGCGCGGGGGCCGGGACGGCGCCGGAGCATCCGACCGGGACTTGGGGACGGAGTCGGCTCGCCGCTGGAGCCGTTCCAGGGCGAAGAGGCCGAGGAAGAGCACGACCACGATGAGAAGTCCTACGAGTAATACGCTAATCATGCTGCTCCGCCCTCCGTTCGCAACCGTAGGTGCACGGCAAGCACGGTTTCGGTCCACTGGTCGTACCAGTCCGGGTAGCGTTCGTTCTGCGGGTTACGAAGCGTGGGAAAGAACCCGGGAGGCCGGTCCGTACCGGTGAACGCACGGTATTCCGAGACGGCGTCCTCCACCGAACCACGCCAGCCGTACGCCACGGAGAGTGCCAGGAAATCGCGGTGACGCGCACTCGCGGGACGTGCCCTTTCCCGCTGCGCCCGAAACCCGTACCTGCCGCCCGAGGACTCCGCCCAGGCGGCGTCCACCTCGCGCAGCAGCCCGGCGGGCAGCCGGCGCCCGTCGCCGCGCCGCAGCCAGCCGCTCTCCAACCGGTCGACGGCCCGCAGCAGCAGGGCGGTGGTGAGCACGTCGGCGTGCTCCCACTCCCCCTCGGCCAGCAGCGCACCGAGCCGCACCCCGGCGGGGGCGCCGGGCAGGAGGCCGGCCGCCGGAGCCGGCGCGGCGGTCCGGACGGCAGCCGGCACGGGAGACACAGCAGCAGACACGCCGGTCCGCCCCGCCCGCGCCACCGGCTGGTCCGGCGCGGGGGACGGCGCGCCGGCGTCCTGGAGTCGGCGTAGCAGGTCGAGTTCGACGTACCCGGGCAGCGAGCCCGTACGGGCGTCGAAATGCCACGTACTCCCCAGCAGAAAGTGCCGGTCGCCCCGGACCAGAATGGGAAAGAAGGGGCGGCTGTGCCGCTGCCCCTCCAGGATTTCCCGGGTGACGTCCTCGGAGCCCTCCGCCTCCGGAGACATCAGAACGATGATGCCCAGCGCGTGCCGGATCTGCGTGCGAATCGTCCTCAGCACGTCGTCGCCCCACGCCAGATGGCCGATGGACCACACGGGAAGGCCCGCCCGCGAAAGCGTGCTCAGCAGCCGGCGCGCGTAGTCCCTCTCCTGACGCGCGTAGCAGACCACGAAGGAGGGCTCCGCCGGCGGGTCGGGCGAACGGGCGGGCAGGTCACGGAGATCCAGCGCCTCCGACTCGCCGTTCCCGGTGGGCTCTTCGCCGAGGATCACCCGGGCCAGCTCGCTCACCTTGCCGTGGAAAGCCGCCCCGGTGACGTCCCGGAAGTCGACCCATAAGCGGGTGGCCGCGAACGGCAGTTCGCCGATGTCGACGTCGCTGTGGAGTACGGGGATGAGCCGCAGGCCGCGCCGCGTCGAGGCGTCCAGCAGCGCCGCGTACTCCTGCAGCACCCAGGGCTTGCGCATGGACACCGGGCTGAGCACCTGGATTCCGTGCGTGGAGCAGCGGATGGCCGCTTCCAGCTGATGGACGACGACATCGCCGGGCAGCAGGCTGCATTCGTCGAAAAAGACCCGCACCCCGTTGCGCCGGAGCCCCGCCGCCAGTTCCCCGGTCCACGCGCGGTCCTCCGCCGCGTAGGAGATGAAGACGTCCGCCACGCGGTTCCCCTTCGCCGAGACGCGCCATCGCTCCGTATCCCCAGCATACGGGCGGAACACGCATGACCGGCGACACCACGAGGGACCGGCCGGTTCACCCGCCCCCGGGGGTGAAGTAGTGGCCCTTGTCCAGGTCTTCCAGGAGGCTGGGGCCGCCGGGGTGCCAGCCGAGCAGTTCGCGGGTCAGCGCACCGGAGGCCGGCTGGTCGGCGGAGAGGACCGTGCCCAGGAAGCCGAAGTCCTCGGCCGGGCGGGAGGCCGTGGGCAGGCCGAGGTGACGACCGATGACCTCGGCGATGTCGCGGATCGGCACCCCCTCGTCGCCGACCGCGTGCAACATCGACCCTGCCGGTGCCTGCTCCACGGCGAGCCGGAACAGCCGGCCGGCGTCCGCCACATGCACGGCGGGCCAGCGGTTGGAGCCGTCGCCGACATAGCCTGCCGCCCCGTACTCCCGGGCGTGGGCGACCAGCCAGGAGACGAAGCCCCGGTCTCCTTCGCCGTGCACGGTCCGGGGCAGTCCCACGACGGACGAGCGGATGCCACGCGACGCCAGGTCGAGAGCCGCCCGGGCGTTCGCGGCCCGGCCAGCCATGGGGGAGTCGGGCGGGAACTCGGGACGGTCGTGCTCGGTCGCCACCTCACCCGGGATCGCGGGCGTACCAGCGGCGACGACCAGTGGCTTGCCGGAGCCCTCCAGCGCCGCACCGAAGGCCCCGATGGCGCGCGCATCGGTCTGCACCGAGGCGTCGAACCGGGAGAAGTCGTGGCCGAATGCCAGGTGGACGATCCCGTCGCACTCGGCCGCGCCGGCGCGCAGGGTGTCCAGGTCGTCGAGTCCGCCCCGGAGGACCTCCGCCCCCCGGGCGGCGACGGCCTCGGCCGAGGAGTCGGATCGGGCGAGCCCGAGGACCTGGTGCCCGGCGCCCAGGAGTTCAGGAACGACGGCTGAGCCGACCCAGCCGGACGCGCCGGTGACGAATACCCTCATGGAAACCTCCGTGATGTCAGTAACTGTCATCAGTGTAGCAGGACGATGACAGGGACTGTCATCACGTAGGATCAACCCCATGGGTAGGTGGGAGCCGAACGCACGAGGACGGCTGGCAGAGGCGGCCCTGAAGCTCTACGCGGAGCAGGGTTTCGACAGGACCACGGTCACCGAGATCGCCGAGGTGGCGGGGCTGACCGAGCGGACCTTCTTCCGGCACTTCGCAGACAAACGCGAGGTGCTGTTCTACGGAACCGAGACGGCGCTGACCATGCTCACCCGGACCATTGCGGAGGCACCGGCCTCGGCGTCCCCGATCGACGCGGTGGGGGCAGCACTGGAGTCCTTCGGGGCCTTCTTCCAGGAGGACCCGGAGCGCGTCCGGCGGCGGGACGCGCTCGTCTCCGCCAGTACCGAACTGCGCGAACGCGAGCTGGTCAAGCTGGATGCCTTCGCCTCGGCGATGGCCGGCGCGTTGCGCGAACGCGGCACGCCGGAGCCGGCCGCCGGCCTGGCTGCCGAGGCAGGTATCGCGGCCTTCAAGGTCGCCTACGCCCACTGGGTCACCGCCGAGCCAGGCAAGACGGACAGGACAGGCGAGCAGCAACTGCCGCGGCTCGTGCGCAAGGCGCTGACGGAACTGCAGGAGATCCTCGCGGACCGCGCGCCGGTGTAGCAGCGGCTTCTCAGGTACTGACCCCGGTCATCACCAGGCTGGGATGTTTGTCGACGGGCCCGAGTAGTGATCCGCGCACGCTTCCAGGAACTACTCAGGGGCCCGATCCATCAAACGGATCAAGCCCCTGACCTGGTGCTTTGCTGTCGGGGTGGCGGGATTTGAACCCACGACCTCTTCGTCCCGAACGAAGCGCGCTGCCAAGCTGCGCCACACCCCGTGACTGCGAGCACTACTGTAGCCCACCCGGGCGGGTCGGGTGAAATTCGTTTCCGGGGGTGGGGGTCAGGGTGAGGAGCGTGGCTTCCGGGGGGCAGGCGAAGCGGAAGGGGGTGTAGCGGTTGGCGCCGCAGCCGGCGGAGACGTGGAGGGCGGCGCGGTGGGGGCCGGCGGTGTGGGTGGAGAGGCCGCGGACGCGGTCGGTGTCCAGGTCGCAGTTGGTCACCAGGGCGCCGTAGAAGGGGATGCGGAGCTGGCCGCCGTGGGTGTGGCCGGCGAGGATCAGGGGGTAGCCGTCGGCCGTGAAGGCGTCCAGGACGCGGAGGTACGGGGCGTGGACCAGGGCGAGGGAGAAGTCCGCGTCCGGGTCGGGGCCGCCGGCGACCGCGGTGTAGCGGTCGTGCTTGATGTGCGGGTCGTCCAGGCCGGTCAGGCCCAGCACCGCGCCGCTGTCCAGCTTGAGCCGGCCGCGGCTGTTGTCCAGGCCCGCCCAGCCCGCGGCGTCGAAGGCGTCGCGGATGCTCTCCCACGGGTTGCGGGGCACATTGTGGCGGAGGCGGTCGCGGCCGTTGAGGCCGTGGATGCCGCGGGCCTTCTCGATGAGGTAGCGGCCGGGGTTTCGGAACGTCGGGGCATAGTAGTCGTTCGAGCCGAAGACGTACGTCCCCGGGAACTCCATCAGCGGGCCCAGCGCGTCGAGCAGCTCCGGCACCGCGTCGGGGTCCGAGAGGTTGTCCCCCGTGTTCACCACCAGGTCCGGCCGCAGTCCCGCGAGCGACTGCAGCCAGCGCCGCTTCGCCCCCTGGCCCGAGACCATGTGGATGTCCGAGATCTGCAGGACGCGCAGCGGGTGCATGCCCTCCGGCAGTACGGGGACGGTGATACGGCGGACCCGGAAGGCGCGGGGCTCGATCACCGCCGCGTAGGCGACGCCGCCGGCCGAGAGGGCGGCCAGACCGAGGGGCACTCCGTATCGCGCGCGCATCCCTCTATCGTCGCAGAGCGGCGCGGGGCCGGCGTCTTCCGGGGCCGCCTCCCGCGCTGTCGGCCGGCGGTCGGTGCGGCGTGGGAGACTCCGACCATGACCACGCTCAAGTCGAAGCTGCAGGACGACCTCACGGCGGCCATCAAGGGCCGCGACGAGCTGCGCGCCGCCACCCTCCGTATGACGCTCACCGCGATCACGAAGGAGGAGGTCGCGGGCGCAGAGGCCCGTGAGCTCTCCGACGACGAGGTGCAGAAGGTGATCACCCGCGAGGCCAAGAAGCGGCGCGAGGCCGCGGACGCCTTCGAGCAGGCCGGGCGGGCGGAGTCGGCGGAGCGGGAGCGGGCCGAGGGCGAGGTGCTCGCGGCCTACCTGCCGCAGCAGCTCGGCGACGAGGAGCTGGCCGCGCTGGTCGCTGAGGCCGTCGCCGAGGCGAAGGCGGGCGGGGCCGAGGGCCCGCGGGCCATGGGCGCGGTGATGAAGATCGTGAACCCCCGGGTCGCCGGGCGGGCCGAGGGCGGGCGCGTGGCCGCCGCCGTCAAGCGGGCCCTCGCGGAGGGCTGACGCGGGGGGGACACGGGGACGGTCCCGGCTGGTCCGGGCGTTGCGGCCCGCCCGCGGCCTTGCTGGGCGGCTTCCGGTGTCTCGCGTACGGGCCGCGGCCCCCGGCGGCGGACGCCTATGGTCCCTGGGCCCGTAGCCGGCTGGCCCCGGGCCCCCCGCCTCACCCGGCGTCCGGCCAGCCTCCCGGGCCGCTGTTGCCGTTCCCGCCGTCCGTCCAGCCGCCGTCCAGGCCGCCGTCCGCCGTGCCGCCGTCCAGCGAGCCGCCGCCGTTGCCACCGCCGCTGTTCCCGCCGCCGCCACCGCCGTTGCCGCCGCCGCCGAGGAGGCCGCCCAGCGGGTTGCTCGGCTTGTCGTCCTCGTCGTCGTCCTCGTCCTCGTCGTCGTCCTTCTTCGGGCGGTCCGCCGCCACCGGGACCTTGAACAGCGCCGGCGACGTCTTGCCGGCCAGGGCGCCGTCCATCGCGTCGCGCCAGATCGGGCCGGGGACCGCGCCGCCGAAGACGCGGGCGTGGTACGTGGGGCCGATCTGGATGTTCTCCATGGAGACGTCGTCCGTGGGCCCGCCGACCCACACGGCGCCGGCGAGGTCCGAGGTGTAGCCCACGAACCAGGCGGCCTTCCGCTCGTCCGTCGTACCGGTCTTGCCCGCGTTGTCCCGCCCCGTCAGGCCCGCCTGCTGGCCGGTGCCGTCCTCGACGACGCCCGACAGCAGGGTGTTGATCGTGCCGGCCGTCTTCTGGGACATGACGCGCTTGCACTGCGACTTCGGCACCGGGAGCTTCCGGCCCTTGGCGTCCTTCATGGACTCGATGGCGATCGGGCTGCAGTACTCGCCGCGGTTGGCGAAGGTCGCGTAGGCGTTGGCCATCGCCAGCGGTGCGATGGTCTGGCCGCCGAGGGTGAGCGAGGGGGACTCCTCCAGCTCCCCGCCGTCGCCGCGGTGGACGCCCATGCTCTGCGCCAGCTCCTTGACCGGGCAGATGCCGATGTCGGAGATGAGGGAGACGAAGTAGGTGTTGATGGACTTGGCGGTCGCCTCGCGCATGCTGTACGGGCCGACCTCCTCCTCCGTCTCGTTCTCGACGTCGGAGCCCTCGGTGTTCACCCAGTTCTTGCCGTCCTCGCACGTCTCCACCGGGCTGGGGTACGGCATCTCGTTCGGCGACGGGTACACCTTCGTGTTCGGCACGCCCTTCTCCAGCGCCGCCGCGGCCGTGAGCGGCTTGAAGGTGGAGCCGACCTGGAAGCCGTAGTTGGACCCGTTCATGGACTTCTCCACGGACAGGTTGATCATCGTCTCGTTCTTGCCCGAGCCGTACGGCCGGGACTGCCCCATCGCGCGGATCTTGCCGCTGCCGGGCTCCACGACGGTCACGGCGGTGGCGACGGTGTCGTCCTGGTAGACGTGGCTCTTGATCGACTCGTTGGCGGACTCCTGCGCCGTCGGGTCGAGCGTGGTGCGGATGGTCAGGCCGCCGCGGTTCCAGCGCTTGACGCGCTGCTTCCGCGTCTCGCCGAAGCCCTTGTCCTTGAGCAGCACTTCGCGTACGTAGTCGCAGAAGAACCCGGCGCCGCTGACGGCGGTGATGCAGCCGCTGCGCGGCTGGCTGACCTTGAGGCCCAGCGGCTTGTCCATGGCCTTGGCGGCCTCGGCGCGCGTGACGTAGTCGTTGCTGACCATGCGCCGCAGGACCGTGTTGCGGCGCTTCTTGGCGGCCTCCGGGTCGGTGATCGGGTCGTACCGGCTCGGGAGCTGCACGAGGCCGGCGAGCATCGCGGACTCGGCGAGGTCCAGCTTGTCGGCGGACTTGCTGAAGTAGCGCTCGGCGGCGGCCTCGATGCCGTACGCCTGCTGGCCGAAGAAGGCGATGTTCAGATAGTTCTCCAGGATCTCGTCCTTGGTCAGCTCCTTCTCGACCTGTATCGCGTACTTCAGCTCCTGGATCTTGCGCCCGACCGTCTGCCGGGTGGCCGCGGCGACCTTCTCGGCGTCGTTGCCGGCCTCCTCGACGAAGACGTTCTTCACGTACTGCTGGGTGAGGGTGGAGGCGCCCTCGGAGACCGTGCCGGACTGCGCGTTGCTGCTGAGCGCGCGCAGGATGCCCTGGAGGTCGACGGCCCCGTGCTCGTAGAACCGCTCGTCCTCGATCGCGACGATCGCCTGTCGCATCACCGGTGCGATGTCGTCGAACTCGACGACCGTGCGGTTGCGCGAGTAGACGTCGGCGAGGTGGCCGCCCTCGCGGTCGAGGATGGTGGTCTTCTGGCTGAGCGGCGGGGTCTTGAGGTCCGCGGGGATGTCGTCGAACTCGGAGACCGTGCCCTTGGCCGTCAGGCCCAGCAGGCCGGTGGCGGGCAGCGCGAGGCCCGCGAGAACGGTGCCGGCGAGGACGCTGACGCCGAGGAACTTCGCGGCTTGCTGCGTGGCGGTGAGGCCGCCGCCCGGGCGCTTGTAGGCCATGGGGCCACCCTAACTTCTGATTCCCCGGACAGCCGCCCGTCTGTTCGCTTACTCTGTTTTCGGCCATCACGACAGGCCACGGTTCATCTCGCTCGCTGGTTCACTCCTGTGGGTGATGAGGCTTGACCGAATTGACGACATGTGACGGTCGAGGCCCGTGTGCAGGTCGGCGTCTTGCCCGTTTTGGCGGGATTTTCCTTGGCCGGGAGCGCTCACTCCGGTGGGTGACCTGCCGCGCACGCATAGTCCGTTCGGGCCATTCAACTTTGGGCCTGACGGGGGTGTTGCGTTGCCGCACTCCTTCCGTAACGTCCTCAACTGGCAACGGTGCATATGCCCTTTGCCGCCGTGGGGGAGCCTCAATTCGGGAGAGGACGGCACCAGCATGAGCTGGGTTACCGACTGGAGCGCACAGGCAGCCTGCCGCACTGCCGATCCGGACGAGCTGTTCGTGCAGGGCGCGGCGCAGAACAGAGCAAAGGCGGTCTGCACCGGATGCCCGGTGCGCACCGAGTGCCTCGCCGACGCGCTCGACAACCGCGTCGAGTTCGGCGTATGGGGTGGCATGACGGAGCGCGAGCGGCGGGCCCTGCTGCGCCGCCGGCCGACGGTCACGTCGTGGCGCAGACTGCTGGAGACGGCGCGCGAGGAGTACGAGCGCGCGGGGACGCCGCTGCACGAGGGCGCCCTGCACGAGGACGCCCTGCGCGCGGCGGAGGAACTGCCGGTCGCCGCAGGCTGAGCCGGGGGCTCCGGGGCCTGCCCCGCCTGAGCCCGCCCTGCCGCCTGCCGTGAGCCTGCCCCCGAGCCCGTCCTGTGCCCGCCGCCACGGGCCGAACGCCCCCGCGTGCTGCGCGCCACGGCTCTGCCCCCGCCGTGTGCGCACGGGCCCCCTACGCGCCCGGAGCCTCCTGCGACGCCAGCAGCTCGGCCACGTCCCGCAGCCCCGCGAGGTCGTGCACATCCCCCGGCAGCGCCGTGACCTGTGCCACGGGCACCTCCGGGTGCAGGGCCGCGAAGCGGTCCCGGGTACGGCGCTCGTGCGCGAGGACCTGCATCCGCTCCGCGTGCAGCCGCAGCAGCGCCGCCGCGTCCCCGGCGCCGGCGCCCGCGTCGTCCACGCCCCACTCGTCCAGCGCCTCCGCCGCCGCCAGCGCGCGCTCCGCGCTCAGCTGCGCCGCGTCGCTCTCGTGCACCCGGTTGAGCACCAGCCCGGCCAGGGGCATCCGGTCCGCTTCCAGCCGTTCGACGAAGTAGGCCGCTTCCCGCAGCGCGTCCCGCTCCGGCGTCGCCACCACCAGGAAGGCCGTGCCCGGCGCCTGCAGCAGCCGGTACGTCGCCTCCGCGCGCGTACGGAAGCCGCCGAAGAGCGTGTCCATCGCCGCGACGAACGTCTGCACGTCGCGCAGCAGGGACGAGCCCAGCAGCTTGCCGAGCGTGCCGGTCATCATCGACATCCCGACGTTGAGGAACTTCATCCCCGCCCGGCCGCCCGCCTTCGCCGGCGCGGTCAGCATCCGGATGAAGCGCCCGTCGAGGAACGACCCCAGCCGCTTCGGCGCGTCCAGGAAGTCCAGCGCGGACCGGCTCGGCGGGGTGTCCACGACGATCAGGTCCCAGGAGTCCCGGGCCCGCAGCTGGCCCAGCTTCTCCATCGCCATGTACTCCTGCGTGCCGGCGAAGCCGGCCGACAGCGACTGGTAGAACGGGTTCTCCAGGATGGCGCGGGCCCGGTCGGCGTCCGCGTGCGCTTCGACGATCTCGTCGAAGGTGCGCTTCATGTCGAGCATCATCGCGTACAGCTCGCCGGACCCCTTGATGCCCGCGACCCGCCGCGGGCTGTTGTCCAGGGCGTCGATGCCCATGGACTGCGCCAGCCGCTTCGCCGGGTCGATGGTGAGCACGACGACGCGGCGGCCGCGCTCCGCGGCCCGTACGCCGAGGGCCGCGGCCGTCGTCGTCTTGCCGACGCCGCCGGCGCCGCAGCAGACCACGATGCGGGTCTGCGGGTCGTCGAGGAGCGCGTCGGCGTCGAGCCGGGGCGCGGTGTC
Source organism: Streptomyces synnematoformans (assembly GCF_039531005.1). Taxonomy (NCBI): domain Bacteria; kingdom Bacillati; phylum Actinomycetota; class Actinomycetes; order Kitasatosporales; family Streptomycetaceae; genus Streptomyces; species Streptomyces synnematoformans. The sequence goes on along the minus strand of NZ_BAAAPF010000029.1, from coordinate 1,963 downwards.
GAGGCTCATAGGGGCCACTGCTTTCCCAGCTCGCCGGACAGCCGGTAGAGGCCGGCCAGATCCACTCCGTCGGTGAGCAGCGGCAGCTCGTACTGCGGCAGCTCCAGCCGCGCCAGCGCCGCCCGCTGCGTACGTTCCAGCGCCAGCCGCTCCGTGTGCTCGTGCGCCTGCCGCAGCAGCGGCGTGACCAGCCGCTCCGCCCGCGCGCCCCGGCTCGCGCCGCCGAGCCCGGCGGCGGACAGCGCGGCGGCGAGGGCGGCGGGGTCGGCTTCGGCGCGTGCCAGCTCGGCGTCGTCCATGAGGGCCGGCCGCACCATGTTGACCACGGCGGCGCCGACCGGCAGCCCGGCCTCGCGCAGCTCGGCGACGCCGTCGACGGTCTCCTGCACGGGCATGTCCTCAAGGACGGTGACGAGGTGCACGGCGGTACGGGCCGAGGTCAGCACCCGCATCACCGACCGGGCGTGGTTGTGGATGGGCCCCGCCTTGGCCAGCCCGGCGACCTCGGCGTTGACGCCCAGGAAGCGGGTGATGCGGCCGGTCGGCGGGGCGTCCATGACGACCGCGTCGTACGCGTGCCGCCCGTGCTTGTCCTGCCGGCGGGCCGCCTCGCACGCCTTGCCGGTGAGCAGCACGTCGCGCAGGCCGGGGGCGATGGTGGTGACGAAGTCGATGGCGCCGAGGCGGCGGAGGGCGCGGCCGGCGCTGCCCATCCGGTAGAACATCTGGAGGTAGTCTAGGAGGGCCTGTTCGGCGTCGATGGCGAGCGCGTACACGTCGCCGCCGCCCGGCGCCGAGGCGATCCGCCGCTCGCCGTACGGCAGCGGCTCGGTCTCGAAGAGCTGGGCGATGCCCTGCCGCCCCTCCACCTCGACGAGCAGCGTGCGCCGGCCGTCGGCGGCCAGGGCCAACGCCAGGGCGGCGGCGACGGTCGTCTTGCCGGTCCCGCCCTTGCCCGTCACCACGTGCAGCCTTTGGAGCCCGCTCATGCCCGCGAGCCTAATTCCTCGGCGCGCGACTCAGCAGACCGCCTCCGCCGACCGCCCCAAGCGGGGGCCAGCCGCGGCGGGCTACAGTCTGGCCATGACGAAGTGGGAATACGCGACCGTGCCGCTGCTCGTACACGCCACCAAGCAGATCCTGGACCAGTGGGGCGAGGACGGCTGGGAGCTGGTGCAGGTCGTGCCGGGGCCGAACACCGAGCAGCTGGTGGCCTACCTGAAGCGGGAAAAGAGCTGATGGCGGGGCGGGTCGAGGCCAGGCTCGCGGAGCTGGGGCTGACCCTCCCCGAGGTCGCGCGGCCGCTGGCGTCGTACGTGCCCGCCGTGCTCAGCGGGCGGTACGTGTACACCGCCGGGCAGCTCCCGGTGGTCGACGGGGCGCTGCCGGTCACCGGGAAGGTCGGCGCGGAGGTCACGCCGGAGGCGGCCGGGGAACTGGCGGCGCGGTGTGCGCTGAACGGGCTGGCGGCGATCAAGTCGGTCGCCGGGGACCTGGACCGGGTCGTGCGGATGGTGAAGGTCGTCGGCTTCGTCGCGTCGGCGCCGGGCTTCACGGCGCAGCCGGGTGTGGTCAACGGGGCCAGCGAGCTGCTCGGCGAGGTGCTGGGCGAGGCGGGCGTGCATGCGCGCAGCGCGGTGGGGGTGACGGTGCTGCCGCTGGACGCGCCGGTGGAGATCGAGTTCCAGGCGGAGCTGGGCGGCGCGTAGCGAGCGGGCCGCCTGTCGCCTGTCGCCTGTCGCCTGTCGCCTGTCGCCTGCCGTCGGCCGCCTGCCGCCTGCCGTCGGCGGAGCCGGAGTTGTCCACATGGCGGGGGTTGTCCACAGGCCGTGGTCGCCCACTCGAACATGGCGGCGGCAGCACGTAGGCTCCCGGTCATGTCCGAAACGAACGCCGCGAACGCCGCGGGCGGGAGCGCCGACGCTGCCGCCCGCAGCGCCGCGGCCGGCGAGAACGGGCGGTG
>NZ_BAAAPF010000028.1:0-40054 GCF_039531005.1 Streptomyces synnematoformans | reverse complement strand
GGCGCTGCGGTCGCTGGCGCAGCGGTACACGGCGGTGACGGAGGCCCCGGGCGGCACGGGGAAGCGAGTCGGCGGCGCGGCCGGCCCGTACGGCACGGGCGCGGTGGGCCCGTACGGTACGGGCGCGGCCGGCCCGTACGGCCCCGGCCACCCGGGCGCGGTCGGCCCCGGCAACCCCGGGGTCGTACGGGCCGCCGACTGCCACGACGCCGCGCTGCTCGCGGCGGTCGGCCGGCAGGACGGGCGCGTCGACCGCGACGCCGACCCCGCGGCCCTGGTCTGCGCCCTGGTGCTGGCCCGCGCCGGGCACGCGGCGCTCGACGGCGCTCCGCACGCCGTCTCCGACTACCGCTGCTGCCAGACGAACCCGCTGCACGGGCCCGACGCCCCCGGCCCGGCCCCCGCCGCGGCCTCCGCGCCGCTGTGCGCCGGCTGCCGGCTCGCCTCCGTACCCCTGCCCGGGATGCGGCTGCACCTGCCCACCCCCCACGGGCCCGTCCCGTACGACTCCGTCCCCGGGCCGCTGGCCGCCGCCGCGACCGGGGTCACCGAACTCATCCGCCAGGTCCGGGAGTACGCCGGTGTGCCGCACTGACTCCGCCAGCCGCCCCCGCGCCGCGGCGTTCGCCGCCGTGCTCACCGCCGTGCTCGCCTCGCTCTGCGGCTCGCTACTCGGTGTCCTGCCGGCCGGGACCGCCGCGGCGCAGCCCAGCGCCGCACAGGAGATCGCCGACGCGCTGGGCCGGTCGCCGGTGTATGTGGACGACGCGTACGAGACCGCGGTGCCGCCCGCCCGGCAGCGGGAGCTGGCCGCGCAGATCGAGGACACCGGGCTGCCGCTGTACGTGGTCGTGGTGCCGCTCGCCACGGGCGACGCGTTCGGCGGCGAGGCCCGGCAGCTCGCCGGCGCGGTGCACGACCGGCTCGGCCAGGACGCCGTCATCCTCACCAACAGCGACTTCTCCGACACGCTTGAGGGCTGGGAGTGGCCGCACGGCAAGCACCAGGCGGGGCCGGCCGCCTCCGCCGTCTACCACCTCGACGAGATGAAGGACGCCGGCCTCGGCACCCGGCTGGCCAAGGCCGTCGAGATCGTCGCCGCGGGCAACGGGAAAGAGGTCTACGAACGCGCCACCGCCGACCTGCGCACCCCGACGCCCACCGCCTCCCCGACCGCCCCGGCCACCGCGGAGCCGTCCGGTCCCGGGGCCGCGGGAGCCGCCGCCCACGCCGGCGCCGGCGCCGGCACCGCCGCCCTGATCGCCGCCGCCGCGGTCGCGGTGACCGCCCTCGCGGTGCCGCTGCTGGTGCGCCGCCGCCGGAAGACCGCGGGCCCGGCTCCGTTCACCTTCCCCCGCGCGGTGTTCGCCGCCGCCGCGGCCGCCGACGAGGCGGACCTGCGCCGCCGCGCGGAGGCCGAGGTCATCGCCCTCGGCGAGGCCGCCCGGGCCCACCCGCACTCCCCCGACCCGGCCGGCCTCCGGCACACCCTCGACGCCTACGCCGCCGCGGGCACCGTGCTCGACGCCGCCCGCGGCCGCACCGACCTGGCGGGCGTCCTGGCGCTGGTCCTCGAAGGCCGCGATGCACTCCAGGGCGCGCGGGACGCCACGCCGCTGTGCTTCTTCAACCCCCTGCACGGCCGCGGCGCCCGCCGCGTCAAGTGGCGCCCCCTCGGCCGCCGCGACCACCTCCGCGTCTCGGCCTGCAACGCCTGCACCGCCGCCGTCCGCGACCGGCGCGGCCCGGAGGTGCTGACCGAGCGGCTGGACGGCCGCGACGTGCCGTACTTCGAGGTCCCCGCCGACCGCAGCCTGTGGGCGGCCACCGGCTACGGCTCCCTGGCCGGCGACGACCGCCTGGCCGCCCGCGTGGCCCGCGGCGACTTCACCCGCACCCTGGAGCCCTGACCCCCGCCGGCGGGCGTCAGGCGCCAGGTGTCAGGCAGCAGGCGTCAGGCGTCAGGTGTCAGGTGTCAGGGGAAGTCGCTCCGCCACAGCACCAGCGTCGCCGTCCCCAGCGCCAGCACCTGGAAGGCGAGCAACTTCCACTGCCGGCCCACGCCGAGCACCAGCAGCCAGAACGCGAGGGCGGCGGCCCCGACCTGGGCGACCTCGGCCCGCGCCGCCTCCGACATGTCGGTCGCCCCGGCCATCCAGCCGTACGACCAGCTGATGCGGAACAGCATCCACGCGACGACGACCGCGTCCAGGAACACCACGGTGGCCACCAGCAGCACGGTCTCCGCGGCGGACGGCTCCCGCCGCCCCGCGGCCGGCCGCTCCGGCGGCCTCGGGCCGAGGGCGTGCCGGGGCGGTGTGGACTCCACGACGGGCCTCCATGAACCGGGTTCGGTGGTCTCGGCCCGAGTATGCGGCGGTGCCGGCCGGCGCGGCATGAGTACGGCTACTCAAGGCGGGAGACGCGCGGGTGAGCATTGTCGGCGGGGGCACGGCGCGGATACCGGCCGGCCTCCGCCCCCAGGACGCCCAGCAGGGCGAGGGCCTCGGCGCCGGGCGATCCCGGCGGTGCGGTGAAGAGCACGAGGTGCTGGTCGCGGTCGGTGAGGGCGAGGGTGTCGCAGTCGACGGGGACGTCGCCGGCGGTCGGATGGCGGAAGGTCTTCGTGAGCGTCGGCGCGGCGTGCACGTCGTGCCGTTCCCAGAGCCGGGCGAAGTCCGGGCTGCCGTCGCGGAGTTCGCCGACGAGGCCGGTCACCACGGGATCGGCGGGGTACCGGGCGGCGGTGGCGTGGAGCTGCATCACGACGTTCAGGCGGAACTCGGGGGCGTCGGAGACCCCGTACAGCGCCGTGTCGGTGCCCTGCGGCCGGAGGAAGGCCCGGCGGGCGAGGTTGCGCTCCTCGGGGGCGAGCGGGCCGAAGTCCTCCATGAGCGCGGCCGCGAGGTCGTTCCAGGCGAGGACCTCGCAGGCGGCGGACAGCACGAAGCCGGCCGTCTGCGGCAGCCGCTCCAGGAGCGCGAGGACGCTGGGGCGGACGTCGCGCCGGTGCAGTCCCGTGCGGTTCGGCGCGGTGCCCGCGAGGACGTGGAGGTGGTCGGACTCGGCGCCGGTGAGGCGCAGCGCACCGGCGACGGCCGCCAGGACGTCGCCCGAGGGCCGCGGCGCCCTGCCCTGCTCCAGGCGGACGTAGTACTCGGTGGAGATGTGCGCGAGGACGGCCACCTCCTCGCGGCGCACGGCGCGGTGATCCAGCGGCCCGGCCCGCTCGACACCACCGGCGACGAGGACATCGACGCGCAGTTCGCCGTCAACTTCCGCGCGCACTGGACCGCCAGGACCGCCGAGGCCGCGACCCCCGGCATCGTCGCCGCCAGCAACGCGGCCACGCCGCTCGGCCGCATGGCCGAGCCCCGCGAGGTCGCCGAGGCGGCCGCCTGGCTGCTCAGCGACCGCGCCTCGTACGTGACCGGCGCGATCGTCCCCGTCGACGGCGGCGCCGGCACCTGAGCTGTCCGGAGCCCGCCCCGGGCGCCTGACCTGCGGAGATGGCCACCGGTATGCACTCCGCCGGGAAGGGCGCAATCCTGGAGGGGGAGGGAAGGCCCGTCAAGGAGCGCTGCCATGTCGGTGATGCACAAGCTCAAGCGGATGCTGAAAGGCCACGAAGCCCGGGCCGGCAAGGTCGTCGACAAGGCCGGCGACCTCGTGGACAAGAAGACCCGGGGCAAGTACAGCGGCCATGTCGACACCGCTCAGAAGAAGCTCAAGGATCAGCTGGGCGCGGACCAGAAGAGGGCGGACGACCAGGACAACCCACCCCGGTCATAGGCCGGCACGCCGCGCGAGCCTCCACGGCACGCACATGAGCGTCAACCCTGTTGACGCCCCTGCGGGGAGAGCTGTTGGCGTACCCAGGCCGGAGCGGGGTTGGTGTGCGACTCGCCGGCCACGACGACCGTCGGCACGGTCTCGTCGCCGCCGTTGACCGCCCGCACCGCCGCGGCTCCGGCCGGGTCGCGCCAGATGTCGACCCAGTACGCCCGGCGGGCGCTGCGCCCCAGCCGGAGGCGCAGCCGCAGGCAGTACGTGCACCCCGGCCGCCAGAAGACGACCGGCCGGCCGTCGGCGGCGCTGCGCCGCTGCGCCTCCAGCGCGCCGGTCGGCCTCGGGAACAGCACCGGCAGGTGCACGACCGCGAGCAGCAGGAACACCACCAGCACGGCCACGCCGGAACCGGGACTCCCGCCGACGCCCAGGGCGACCGCGGCGGCGGTCCCGCCGAGCGCGAATAGCATGGGCCGGATCCACACGCGCATCATGATGACGCACGCTATCGGCGGGGACCCGGTCAGGCACAGCCCGCGGTTCCTCGGCTCACAGGGAAGGACCGACAGCCATGGGCCGCGTATCCGTCCGCTACATCGTCGACGACGTCGACGCCGCGGTTGCGTTCTACACCACCCATCTGGGCTTCACCCTCGACCAGCAGCCCGCGCCGGTGTTCGCCGCCCTGGTCCGCGGCGATCTCCACCTGCTGCTGTCCGCCCCGACGGGCCCGGGCGGCGCGGCGCAGACCATGCCCGACGGACGGCGCCCGGAGCCGGGCGGCTGGAACCGTATCCAGCTGACGGTCGACGACCTAGACGCCACGGTGGCGGCGCTGCGCGCGGCGGGGGCGGTGTTCCGCAACGACATCGTCACCGGCAGGGGCGGCCGGCAGATCCTCCTTGACGACCCGGCCGGCAACGCCGTCGAACTCTTCGAGCCCGCCCCCCGCCCCTGACGCCGTATTTCGACATCCCTCTATGTTGACGGACGTCGATCCAAGCGCGAAGCTTGTATCCACAGACGTCGAAGCAGTAGAGGAGTATGGCCATGAGCAAGCAGCCGACCGATCTCAGGGAGCAGGTACGGGCCGGCTACGCGGCGGCCGCGCTGAAGGTCACCGAGGGCAGCACGGCCTGTTGCGGCGCGCAGGACGTCCAGATCGACGAGAACTTCGGCTCCGGCCTGTACGCCGCCGGCGACGTCGAGGCGCTGCCCGCCGAGGCCGTGGCCGCGTCGCTGGGCTGCGGCTACCCGCTGGCCGTCGCGGAGCTGCGGGAGGGCGAGCGCGTGCTGGACCTCGGGTCGGGCGGCGGCATCGACGTGCTGCTGTCCGCCCGCCGGGTCGGACCCGAGGGCAAGGCGTACGGGCTGGACATGACCGACGAGATGCTGGCGCTCGCCGTCGCGAACGCCCGGCAGGCAGGGGTGGCGAACGCCGAGTTCCTCAAGGGGACGATCGAGTCCGTGCCGCTGCCGGCGGACACCGTGGACGTCGTCATCTCCAACTGCGTGATCAACCTGTCCACCGACAAGCCCGCCGTGTTCGCCGAAGCCTTCCGCGTGCTCGCCCCCGGCGGGCGCCTCGGCGTGACGGACGTCGTGGCCGACGACCGCCTGACACCCCGGCAGCGGGCCGAGCGCGGCGACTACGTCGGCTGCATCGCCGGTGCGCTGTCGTTCTCCGAGTACCGCGCCGGCCTGGCCGCCGCCGGATTCACCGCCGTCGAGGTCACCGCCACCCACGAGGTCGCCGACGGCATGCACTCGGCCATAGTCCGCGCCACCAAGCCGACGTCCACGCCCCCCGCCACGCAGCCCGCGGAAGCAGCCCCGAAGCCCACATGCTGCGGCGGAACCGGCTGCTGACCCACCTCCGCCCACGGGAGACAGCCGGCATCGCCGCCTCGTCCCGCTCGGTGGCGCGAGACTGCTCCTGGAGAGCCTCAGGCGGGTGGTGCGGCCGAGCGGGCACGGATGCCGTCGAGCAGCAGCTGGAGGCCGTAGCTGAACTGGTCGGTGGAGCCGACGACGGCCAGTTCCTCGCCCGGCATGCCGCCGGGGAGCTCGTCGACCACCGTACGGACCTGTTCCCAGCGGGCGTCCCGCGTGCCGGCCTGCACGCCCATCGCCAGCGACGCGGCCAGGTAGGCGGTCAGCGTCTGGAACGTCCTGACCGCGTCGGCGGGGGAGAGGCCGGCGTCGGAGAGCGTGCCGAGCAGGGCCGCGGCGAGGCGCCGGCCGTGCGGGCCCAGCGGCGGCCGGGAGGCGATGTGCGCCGCGATGCCCGGATGCTCCAGCGCGGCGTCCCGGATCGCGGTCAGGAGCCGGGTCAGGCGCTCGGCCCACGGGGCGTCCGGGGCGGGTGCCTCGACCCCGGCCACGGCGGCGTCGGCGACCGCGTCCAGCAGGGCTTCCCGGTTGGCGTAGTGCCGGTAGAGCGCCATCGGATCGCAGTCCACCTCCGCGGCGATCCGGCGCATCGTCATCGCTTGCGGGCCGTCCCGGTCACCCAGCCGGAGCGCGGTCTCGGTGATCTGCTCGGCGGTCAGCCGGGGCGGTCGGGGCACGGTCGTCGGTCCTTGCGTGGGGAGGCGGAGAGGGGCGGGTGGCGGGCTCGCGCCTACAGTGTAGACTTTCAATAAATCTACGCTGTAGACATTCGGGGAGCTGTGCACCATGATCAAGGTAGGAAGGGTCGTCGCCGTGGTGGTCGGGGTCGCCACCTTCGTGTTCCTCTTCATCCGCGGCAACTGGCAGGCGGACAACCTGTTCCTGGTCCCGGACCTCATCCTGTCCGCCGGCCTGGTCGCCGCCGCCGTCGTGCCGCGGCCGTGGGCCCGGACCGCGCTGCTGCTCGGATTCGGCATCGGCGCGGGCGTGTTGATGACCTCCGTGTCCTCCTACGCCGTGCGGGGCGAGATCGGGTTCGCCAGCCTCGCCGGGGCAGTGGCCTGCGCGGCCGTCGGCACGCTGCTGCTGCAGCGCGACCGGGAGGTGGTCCGTGGCCGCGCGTAGCCGCGCGGCAGCGGCGCGAGCGCACCGGACGGGTTCGACGCCTCCGCCGCGGCCCCGACCCCGGTCGACACGAAGGTCCTCGGTGTCCCGTTCCCGGACCGCAACGGAATCACGGTCCGCTCACCTGCCGGGGGCGGGCTGGGAGCCCGTGTGACCGCCGTGGTCGCGGGCGTACGAAGCGAAGACCGCGGCCGTGGCCGCCCCGGTGTGCAAGAAACGCTCGTCCAGGACGGCGGCCAGGTCGTCCAGTGCTCTGTGCAGCACCCTGGCGGCGAGCCGGGCGTCGGGATGGCGGGCGCTTGCCCCCAGCTCTGCGAGGACGACGGCGTGATCGATCTGCCGGGGCAGCGAGATGTTCTCGTCGCCGTCGTAGAAGTAGTACGACTCGGTGTACTGGAGGAAGTCGACCGTGATGGCCGAGACGGTCGATGCCAGGCCGTTCAGCACGGTGGCGCCCCCGTCCGAGTCGAGTTCCCGGGAGGTCACGCCGCCGCGCACGTGGGAGAGGCGTAGCGCGAGCGTGCGGCGGCGGGCCAGAGCCGGGTAGACGCCGAGGACCCAGGCCATGGTCGCCGACAGCAGCGCGAAGCCCACCAGCGACTCCAGCGGGCCGACGACGCGCAGCCAGCCCTCGGCGGGCGCGATGTCTCCGAGGCCGAGGGTGGTCAGCGTGACCAGGGAGACGTACAGCGCGTCCACCGGTCCCGTGTGCTCGGCGGGGACGAGGCCGGAGGAGTACGAGAAGCCCTCCGGCATGTGCGGCCAGTAGATCAGCGCCCACCCCGCGGCCACGGTCAGCGCCCACACGGCGACAACGCAGACCATCCCCAGAGGACCGGCGAGCCCGGCTGCGCGGCGGCGGGGGCCCAGGCGCGAGGTGAGGCGCCATATTCCCGTCATCACCAGCCTGCTCAGGCCGCCGTGGCGGGTCGGGTGCCAGATCGTGTGAAACATGTCCCGGACGATGGCCATCACGAGGGCGGCGCCGAGGAACGTCACGAACCACGTCATGTCCTGGCCCCTTCCCGGGCGGGGCGGCAACCTCCCACGAGCCGGGGCAGTCTCAGCCCGCGGGAGCGGTCGCGCGTCCTGATGGGTGAGCGCGGCGCATCCTGCAGCCGCCCGCATGGCGTTCAGCACCGGCCGTGCGGCCTCCTGCGCACGGCTACGCGATCGCCTGGAGAGCGGGCCGGCGGTGGGGTCCGCGTTGGCCCGCAAGCCACCGGACGGGTGAACCGTGCCGGCTCCCCCGGCCGACATGACGCCGCGCGCGGCACCGGGCCGGTCGCGAAGGGCCACCGGGGGGTGCTACGGCCGGGGGCTGAAGGCCCCGCGGGGGACCCGTTCGGCTTCGCCGCCGTACCGGCCCGGCGGTAGGGTGGAAGCGTGCCATGGCTCATGTCGCGACGCTTTTCCGAGGCCGGGTAGCCAGTTTCCCGCAAGCCGCCCGGCCGGCTCTGGGAGGCAGCAATGGCAACGGGGCGCGTGGTGGTCGGCGTGGACGGGTCGGACGCGAGCATGGCGGCCGTCCGGTGGGCGGCGGCGGAAGCCGCGTCCCGCCGGATATCCCTGCACCTCGTCCACGCCGAGGCACCCACGGGTAACCAGCCGGTCAGCCCCGGCGGCTCGGTGCACGAGGAGTGGGTTCGGGAACGGATCGCCGCCGCCTGCCGGGAGACGGCGGAACGGTACCCGGAGGTGGGGATCACCGGTGGCGCGACAACGGAAACGGCCGTGAAGGCGCTGCTCGACGCTTCGCAGGAGGGAGAGCTTCTCGTCCTGGGATCGCGGGGTCTCGGTGCGGTGTCGGGCTTCTTCACCGGAAGTGTGTCGTTGCCGGTGGTCGCGCATGCGACGGGGCCCACGGTGCTGGTGCGCCAGGACTGGCACCCGGCGGCCGCGGACCGCGACCTCCCCGTGGTGGTGGGCGTGGATCTCGCTCACCGGTTCGAGCCGGTGCTGGAGTTCGCCTGTGAAAGCGCCCACCGGGCGGGCGCCCGCCTGCGCGTCGTCCACATGTGGCGGAGCTCGTCCGTCTACGCCTACCCGTCGCCCCTGCCGGACCAGAAGGTCGGCGCCGATCGGAAGGACATCGCCCGGGAGAAGCTCGACGCCGCTCTCGGGGTCTGGCAAGCGCGCTATCCCGACGTGGCGATGGAGCGCGCCCTGCTGGACACCGGGGTGGCGCCGTCTCTGCTGGAGGAGGGCGCCGGCGCCCGGCTGCTCGTCGTGGGCCGCCGCATGCACAAGCGCCTGCGGTTCCCCATCCTGATCGGCCCGGTGACGCATGCCCTGATGCACCACGCCACCGTTCCCGTCGCCGTCGTGCCGCACGAGTGACCGCCCCGGCACAGCGCGAGGGCGAGCGGCGGCCCTGCCGACCCTGGGACGGCGACGTGGAGCAGTCCTGCGCTCAGGCACCCTCGGGACAGGGAACAGCTCGTCGCCGAGTCGGAGCGCCTGCCCCCGCCCCGCAGCGCACGGATGTGCGCGTCGAGCCCGGGGAAGACGAGGTTCACCGCTGCACGGCCCCGCTGCCACGGGGGCTCGCTCGGCCAGGGGGCGGCATCCTCACATCTGGTCCGCCGAAGGCCAGCCGGCCCCCGGAGGGGCGTTCCGCCCGGAATCGGTCGCCGCGTCGATGTCCTCTACTTCACGCTGGGCGACGTCCATCAGTTGTCGGCCCAGGTCGTTGAGCGCCCTGCCCGCCGCCAGTTCGTCACCGATCTCCGGCACGTCCGGGTCCGCGGGATTGCGGTGCGCGTCCCCGTGCCCGGTGAACCGCGTCGTCGCGGTGTCCAGCACCGCGCGCGCCTTCGTCGTCCCCGCCTCTTCGAAGAGGTAGAGGCCGATCTGCCACTCCACGGTATGCATCATCGTCTTCCTCTGCGTCTCGCTGCAGAGCGCTACTGTTCCACGGCGCTCCGCTCGTGGTCACGCAGGCGACGGACGGCGCGTCCGGCGGTATTGAGGGGAAGTGCCGGAGGCGACAGCTCACCGCGGTCGGCTGCGTGCTCCTGCCCTGGGCGGCTGGATCGCCCCTGTCCCGCCACCGCGTGACGGCGCCGGAATTCGATCACATGGCCGAAAGTTCCTGCCGCCCGGCCTCTCGGCCCCGCCTTCCGGACCAGTGGGGGTGTCTTCGGAGCGGCAGCGGCTGGATGCGGTACGCGACGCTTGCACCCCGTGGTGGTCAGTCCCAGGCGCCGCTGCGCATGCGGTTGATGGCAGCGCTCAGGATGCGTATCCCGCGCACGCTGGTGGGCTTCACACCGGTGAGATCGCGAACCCGCTGCAGCCGGTAGTCCAGAGTCCGAGGGTGGATGTGCAGCAGCGCGGCGGAGCGGAGTCTGCTCATGTCCGCGCGGTAGAACGCCTCCAGCGTCGAGACGAGGTCCGGCCCCTCCCGGAGCTTCCTCGTCAGTGCGTACAGCCAGTCGTCGAGCTGCTGTTGCTGCGCCAGGCCCAGCTCGACGAAGACGTCCCCCATCGTGAAGACGTGGCTCGGCACGCGCTCCATGGGCGCGACCGAGCTGATCCGGCGGGCCAGTGCGGCGGCTTCGCCAAGGGCGTCGACGCGTCCGACGGCCATGCCGACGGCGCAGGGCCGCCCCGCGAGCGCCGCGACATCCTGCGCGATGGACAGCACGCGTTCGGTTGTGGGAACCGAAGAGTTGCCCTCCACGGGGACCAGCGCCACGAACTCCCCCGGCTGCTCCAAGAGAGCCGGCACACGATGGCGCTGCAGCAGGGACTCCAGCAGGACACCGGCCGGACGACCTTCGCGCGGCGGCGACGCGGAGGCGGTTCTCACCACGGTGACCGCGTAGCGTTCCGGGACGGCCATCTCCAGGCTCCGGACCAGTTCGGGAGCGGTGGGCTCGCCGGCCAGGAGTCTCCGCGCGACCGCTTGCAGTGCGTCGACCGGGGGCAGCAGGCGCGTTCGCTCCTTCTCGTAGCCCAGCAGGTAGGCGTCGCGGGCGACCCCGGCCTGCGAGGAGAGCCACCCGACCATTCTCATGAAGCTGTCGAGATCCTTCGTCTGCGGCGCCTCGGTGATCTCGCGCATCATGAGGTGGGTGTGCAGCGACAGCGCACCCTCCTGCGAGGCGGGGGAGAATCCCTCGATGCCGCGCTGTCGTCCCGCGTCCGTGATGGCGGCGAGATCGTCACCAGAGAGGACCTGGCCGGCTTCGGCCAGATCGACAGAGCGGCGGCGTATGAACACCGCAAAATCCATGACGGTCTGGTGGAGGCGGCTTTCATCCTTCGTGTTGCGGTACTCGGGAAGTTTTCTGAAGTAGGTGTCGACGGCGTTGTGCGCGTTGGTGTCTACCCGCGTTCTCAGATACTCGAACAGGGTGCTCACGGCGCCCTCCCCCATGGGCCAGTATTCACGTCACGGAAGTAACGCATCTCGCAGCGCCCAGGTACGGTCGGGACCCGCTTCCCCCAGCTGCTCGCCGCCCGCCCGGCCACGCGCGAACACCGCCGTTCCCGACGTATCTCCCGCTGCGCCGGCCCGCCCCTGCGTCCGCGTCCCCCCATGCTTGCCCCAAGGAGGCCGCTCCACCAGGCTGGTTTCGGTCGCATGAGAGTCAGCCCCGCCGCAGACGGAAGGGCGAACCAGGCGGCCCCCGGCATGCCGAGCGCCCGGATACGGCAGGAGTCCAAGGGCCCCGGGGCCAACGTTTCCGTGCCCGCGACCCGATCTCCGATGGTGAGTCCGGGTGAAAGCACCGCTCCGGCGTGCAGTGGATCTATCACCGGTGACGAAGACGTCGCTACGTGCACGGCCTGAACATGTCCCTGCCACAGCACCTTCTCCCAAGGGGGGACTATGCGATACATCACTCATCCGCGCTGGGGGATCGCGGTTGTCGCCGCTCTCATCGGCGTGCTGTTGATGCAGGCGCTCGCCGCCGGACCGGCCGGTGCCGCCCCGGTGGGCCGTGATCCAGGCGCAGCGTCACCGCAGGTGAAGAAGGCCGTACAGACCTTCACGTTCCGCCCCGAAGCGGGCGCCGCGAACGCGGCGTCCGCGAACCCGGTGGGCACCATCACCTGCCAGGTCCTCGCCAGCCCGGTACGCCGCAGCTCCACCACCGTGGAGGGAGTCGGCGTCGTGGACTGTCGGGACGAGGCCAACGCCATACCGTCCATGCAGTTCATTGACCTGCGCATCCTCCTGTTCCGGAGAAGCGCCAACCCCGGCCTGGTCGGGGAGTACTACGAGTACGCACCCGGCGGCGGCAGGATCGTCGGAGCGGCGGGCGGGACGTGCGTGACCGACGAGTACTTCACCTACGCCGACTCGTACATCGTCCCGCCCCCCGGTTACACCCCCGACTACCTGCTGCTGCGCGACGAGAGCCCGTTCGTGCGCATCACGTGCTGAGGGCTTTCACCCAGCGGTTCCCGCGGCATCTCACCGCCACCGCGACAGGTGCCCCTGACCGGTACGGCAGGACTTGCTGAGAGTCCTGTCGGGCGCCGGTCAGGGAGCACCCTTCGGGGCGCAGCAGCCCCAGGTCTTCGGCCTGGGGCTTTGCCGCGGAGCGGGCGACGGGAATCGGCACTGCCTGGACACGCCTCCGCGGATCTCACGGATGTGGACACCGCCGGCCTCGCCGACGAGGAGCATCGTTGATCGTCGTCGACTCCTCCGCAGTCGTCGACCTGCTCATCGACGCCGGTCCCAGGGGGGCCGCGGCCCGCCTCCTGGCCGGGGAGAGCCTGCTCTCAGCGTCGCACCTGATCGACACCGAGGTCGCCTCGGTGCTGCTGCGCTTGGAGCGCGCCGGTATGCTCGCCGCCGCACACGTCGCCCAGGCGGTCACCGACTACCGCATCCTCCCGATCCGCTGGCACGCACACCTGCCGCTGCTGGAGCGCGTGCGGCAACTCGGCAGTGTGCGCTCCTGCGATGCCTTCCACGTCGCCCTCGCCGAAGGGCTGCAAGCCCCCTGCCGACCTCCGACGCCAAGCTCGCGAACGCGCCGGGCCCACGCTGCCGCATCATCAACCTGCACGAGATCTGAGCAACGTCTTCGCTGAGCGCCGTTGTCAGGATGGACGACTACTGCCGCCGGCACGGCCGCGATCCCCACCCCGGCGACCGCACCGTCCGCATCCTCACCCTCCGCAGCACCGATGCCCGCTGACCGGCGCCGGGAACTCCCTGCGCACCCCACCCGACTCATCCGGGGGACGGTTCTGCCTCGCATGGCCGTCCCACGGGGTCCCTGCGGCGAAAGGGCCGGGAGAACGGTGCATCAGCGTGACGGGCGGGCGGGGGCACCCGGCGGCGGCGGAGCTGGGGGCCGGCGCCCTGCCGGGCCGTCGCGTGGACACGCTGTCGGGCAGACAGTTGCAGCGCATGTACCCGGCCCGGGCGATCGGCTGCACCGCGGCCGGGGCGGGTGTCCTGCTCCCCGACGAGCCCACCGCCGCCCCGGACTTCGCGGGGCGGGAGGAGGCCGCGGACGTGCCGCTCGGGCTGCCGGTGACCGCCGTCGTCACCCATGACCGTGCCCTGGCCGACCGCTGCGACGGGGTCGTCGGTCGGCCTGCACGTGGTCGGGGTGGCGCAGGTGCCGTCGACGGCCCGTACGCCGCGGCCGGTGCGCTCGCGCAGCTGCCGTGTCTGGGAGTCGTCGAGGCGTTGTTCCACGGCGCGGGTGAGCGCGGCCTCGACCAGGATGCCTGGCGCTCGCAGCGCTTGCGCGCTCGGCTCCAGCGCACGACGACGGCTGACAGGCCGCTCTCCTTCCGGACCCGGCGGGTGCGGTCGGCGGCGTCGCGGGGAGCGGGACGAGACGGCCGAGGTCTGCGCAGTCCAGGCAGCGGGGCCCGCCGTCCTCCATGCCGATCGATGCCCAGGAGGGGGGAGGTCTTCGGCGCGGCAGTCGGCGCAGGCGGTGGTGCGCCGGGGCTGGATGACGAGCGGGTCTGCCTCTGCCACGGGTGCTCCACCTCCGGTCGGCGGTGGACGGCGGGCGGCGTGCGATCGGCCCGGGTGGCCTGGTGCGCCTTCGCACCGGGTGTGCATCGGGTGCGCAGCGTCACAGGCCGTGCTGGTCGAGGATACGCATGAGGTTGCGCTTGCGCTTCTGCTCGGTGCGCAGTCGCTCGGTGTATCGGCTGAAGTCGCCCGTGGTGCCGGTGCGTTGGTGACAGGCGCGGGCCTTGTCGAGGAGGGTGGCGATCTCGTGGTAGTTGGCGTCGCCGGTGTGCCGCTTGCGCTCGTCGACCTCGCGAAGGTATGCGCGGGCGGCGTCGGCGGGCCGGGCGCGGGCGGAGGCGTCGGCGAGGGCCAGCCACTGGGCGCGGGAGGCGAGGTTCTCGGCGGCGTGCCATGCCTCGTCGAGTTCGCCTTCGTCGATCAGGACGTCGATCAGCGCCGACCCGGCGGACGCGACGCCCGCAGCGGCCGCGGTTCGGCCGTCCGCGGCCTCTTCGCGGGTGGTGCGTGCGGCGGCGCGCAGTGCGGCCAGGGCGGTGGCCCGGTCACCGTCCGGGCCGTCCCAGCAACCTGCGGCGGCGGCTGCCGTGCGGAGTCCGCGCCAGGTGTCGAGGGTGAGTTCGGTGTGGAAGCGGTCGCGGCGCAGCGCTGCGGCGTCGGTGTGCCGTCCCGCCTGCGTGTAGCGCCGGGTCAGGTAGTCCAGCAGTTCGTGGTGTACGTGGCGCTCACCGGCCGTGGCGCGCAGTCCGCGCTCCGCCCAGTCGAGCGCCTCGCCGCGGCGCCCCGCCTCGTCCAGGACACGGGCGATGCGCACATGACTCCAGCCGCCCGGGGCGAGGTCGACGGCGTACAGGGCGACCAGCGCGTCCACGTCGCCTTCGGCCCGGTGCAGGGACTCCAGCAGCGCCCGCGGCGCCCAGCCCGAGGGGTCCGCGGCGTGGGCCTGGTCGGCGAGTCGGCGCACCTCGGCGAGGCCGGCAGCGCCGAGCGCGTCACGGTAGTCCGCGAGGTCCCACTCGGGGGTGCCGTAGTCGTCCCCGAGCATGCGTGCGGTCAGCCAGCGGGCGGTCTCGATCGGGTCGGGTCGGGTCACCGCGCAGGCCGCGGCGTGCGCAGCGGCCAACTCGTCGATCGCGCCGCCGACGTGCCCGGAGGAGTCGTCGACCGCGTCGTACGCCCCTACCGCGGCCTCGATGGCTTCCCGGGCGAGCGCCACCGCGCGGTCGGCGCGCCCGGCCTCGGTCAGCTCGGCCAGGCCGGCAGCGGCCTCGGCGATCCGGTCGCCGTAAGCGTGCGCATCGGCGTATTCGACGTAGCCGTAGCGGCTGAACTCCTGCGCATCGACCAGCCCGAGGATTCGCTCCCGCAGCCCCGCGGCCGCTCCCGCCCCCTCCCCGCTTCCGCCACGGACCGCCTGCGCCAGCTCGGCACGCAGCGCCAGGGCCTCGCGCCAGGCACCGTCCTGTGCGATGCGCTCCCGTACCAGCGCGAGGAGTTTCCCACGATCGCGTGCCTGGAGCCACTGGTCGAGAACGTCATCGGTGCGGGGCGCGGGAACCCGCCGGGCGCGGGCGCCGTGGATGAGCGCAAGGCCGACGGCGACGCAGTGCTTGCAGAAGTGCCCCTCCTGCCCGTACGGGCAGTCACAGGCGCCGTCGAAATCGGCGTCCTCGCCCTCCGCCCCGTCCGTGCCGAAGGCGCCGAGCCAGAGCGTGACCTGGTACACGTCCGTGCCGGACACCCGCGCCGTCACGGTGCCCTCCTCGTCCACACGCAACCGGTCCACCGCGTCCACGTAGCCCTCACCACGTGCGTACGACCGGGAACCGGCCAGCCGCAGCAGGCTCTTCTCGCTCGGCATCGCCATCTGCATGCCGTCATTCAAGTGCATGACCCGACTGCGAGAACCCGGTACCGAGGGCCTGTAGCCCGTCGTATCCCCCGGCACGAGGGGCAGATGAGGCGCGGATCTGGCAGGTCTTCCGAGAATGCCCAAAGGAAAAGGCACCCCCGGCACGCCACCTCGCTCCACTCCGCCGATCGCCACGGACTGTGCACCATTCAGCCCTGGCGTGGCGACGGCTTGCTAGATCATTCCCCCGGCGGCGTTGATGGTTTGGCCGGTGATCCAGCGGGCGGCGTCGCAAGCCAGGAACGCGACGATGTCGGCGATGTCCTCGGGTTCGCCCAAGCGGCCCAGCGGTGTGCGGGCCTTGGCCTCGTCGATGACGTGCGGGGCACGGTGGCGATGACCGCCGTGCGGGTCAGGCGGGGCAGGACGCTGTTGACCGTGACGGACCTGGAGCCCACCTCCCAGGCCAGCGTACGGGCGAGCTGGTCGTCGGCAGTCTTGCCGGCGATCAGCAGCGCCATGCCTGGCAGCGGTGACACCGTAAGCGCCGAAGAGATCTGGATGATCCGGCCGTGGTCGCTGATGCGCTGTGCGGCCTCGCGCAGTGCGATGAACGTGGCCTGACCGCCGGGTAGAGCCGCGTCCACCTCACCACCCAGGGCGAGGCGGTCGCCGGTAAGTTCCAGCAGGCCATCAACACAACCCTGACCACGCGCTTCAGCTCCTGGCCCAGCACCCAACGCGACGGCCTGGTCCACCTGCTCCCATCCGCCACGACGGCACTACGCAACTGACCCGGCCACCCCCACCCCGACACTCCACCAGCCACGGGGAGCCGATAACACCCAACCGCCGCCCTACCGCGAAACCTCACCATGAAGCGGAAGTCGCACCCCCCGGTTTACACCGGGCTCCGGACGCCACGCCACCACCCGGCGGCATGGTGCTGTTGCTCGCCGCCTCGGGGTTCGGGCTGGCCAGGCCCATTCTGACTACGCACTGGCCAAGATGGTGGCCGGCCCCACAGGAATCCACCGGGGTCCCCGCTGATCGAGAGCGGGGTGCGCAGCGAGTACGGCGTCACGGTCGTCGGCATCAAGCGGTCCGGGCAGGACTTCACGTACGCCACGGCCGAGACGGTGGTGGAGAAGGGCCTTGTACGAGTTGGTCGCCGGACCGGACCCCAACGCGACCGGACCGCACACGACGTTCCGGCGCGACGCCTCAACCGGGCGCGTGGTTCACTACGCAGAGTGGGCTCCCCAGTCCAATCCCAAGAACCCGGGCGCCGTGGGAGATGGTGAAACGTGCCGACAGGCAGGGCCAGCCGCACTTCGACAAGAAGACAGGTCAGGTCGTCCCCACACCTCACGTCAACCTGCCGGACGGCTCTGCCCGGCCGGCCGAACCCTGGGAGATAACGCCCGGTGGAAACCCGTGACCTGCTCCGCGCGCTGGGCGCTTGGTATGCACAGCAGTGCGACGGCGACTGGGAGCACGAGTTCGGGGTGAAGATCGAGACCTTGGACAACCCCGGATGGCTCATCCAGGTCGATCTGCCCGGCACGAGCAAGGACAGCGTCGCCCTTGCACCCGAACTGGAGGAAGGCATTGACGGTTCCTGGCTGCACAGATCCGCGGACGGCCGCGTCCTGCGGGTCGCATGCAGCCCCAAGGACCTGGAAAGAGCTGTTCGTGCGGCACTGGAGTTCCTCACGTCCTGAGCGCCACGGCCGTGCGCGTTACGCAGGACGTCGGCCTCGGCCGGAGGATGCCGCCTACGGCTTCTGCGACTCCGGCAACCAGCGCGTACGCGCCCAGCTGCGTGACCGAGGACCATCGGGCACGCGAGGAGTAAAGAGGTCCAGACAACGCGGAAGACCCGGGTCGTTGACCTGGGCCTTCTGTCTGGAGCGGGCGACGGGAATCGAACCCGCGCTCTGAGCTTGGGAAGCTCATGTTCTACCATTAAACTACGCCCGCGCTGAGCGCCCCTCCGGGCGCTTCACCGCTGACACTCTACCGTATGTGCGCCCCCCGCCGAGTCCGTCGGGGGGCGTCTTGGTGTTGTGGTGTGGAGGTGCGGGGTGGGGGCGGGGTTGGGTTTACGGTGGGGGTCTGGGTGTGGGTGGGGGGTGTTGGGGCGGGGTGGTTGGTCCCGTAGTGTGGCTTTTGTTGCGTTACGGGGAAGGAGTCTGATGGAGTCCACCGTCGTCCGATGTGCCGAAGGGCACGTCTTCAGCACCACCTCGCTCCCGATGCAGAACGTCGGCGCCGCCCGGCGGATCGGGTCCGGCGGGCTCGTGCGGTGTCCGCGGTGTGCGCGGCTGCGGAACGTCGTGCCGGTGGGTAAGGGCGAGGAGCGGTAGCGCGCGGGGCAGCCGGTAGGGTCGGGGCGTGCTGCTCTCTGACAAGGACATCCGGACCGAGGTCGACGCCGGGCGGGTACGGATCGAGCCCTTCGACGACACGATGATCCAGCCGTCCAGCGTGGACGTACGCCTCGACCGCTACTTCCGGGTGTTCGAGAACCACCGCTATCCGCACATCGACCCGGCCGTCGAACAGAGCGACCTCACGCGGCTCGTGGAGCCGGAGGGCGACGAGTGCTTCATCCTGCACCCCGGGGAGTTCGTGCTGGCCTCCACGTACGAGGTCATCTCCCTGCCCGACGACATCGCCTCCCGGCTGGAGGGCAAGTCCAGCCTCGGGCGGCTCGGGTTGCTCACGCACTCCACCGCCGGCTTCATCGACCCCGGGTTCAGCGGGCACGTGACGCTGGAGCTGTCCAACGTCGCGACGCTGCCCATGAAGCTCTGGCCGGGCATGAAGATCGGGCAGCTGTGCATGTTCCGGCTGAGTTCGCCCGCCGAGCACTCGTACGGGTCCGCCAAGTACGGCTCCCGCTACCAGGGGCAGCGGGGGCCCACGCCGTCGCGGTCCTACCTCAACTTCCACCGTACGCGCATCTGACGGCCCGCTTCAGAGCGTGCCCAGCTTGACCAGCACCAGCAGCGCGGCCAGCTGGATCGAGCACGCCCCCAGCGCCCGCGGCCACGGCAGGTCGTGCGACTTGCTCACCATCGACGTCAGCAGCGCACCCGCCGCCAGCCAGGTCAGCCACCCCACGCCCTGCGCGAACGCGTCCTCGCCGCCGATGAACATCGCGACCAGCAGCCGCGGCGCGTCCGTGAGCGCCACGATCAGCATCGCCAGCCCCGCCGTCGGGGCCAGCGCGCCCGCGCCGCCCAGCTGGCGGGCGAGGGTGTGCGTGACCGTGCCCATGACGAGGCCGCTGAGCGTGACGGCGACGCCCGTGGCGACGATCCACGGGATGCTCGCGGAGATCGTCGAGTTGAGCACCTCGTCGCGCGCCTCCTCCAGGCCGAAGACGGCGAGCAGGCCGTAGAGGAAGCTGACGGTCAGCGCGGGGCCCCACATGCTGTGGTCCCGCATCTGCCAGAAGGTGCGGTTCGGGTGGCGAACGAGGCCGCGGAGCAGGTCCTTCCAGTGCAGCCGCGGGCCCACGGGCGGGGCCGCCGTCTCACCGGCGCGGTAGACCCGGCCGTCGTCGTACCGGTCGTCGTCGTACCGGCCGTTGTCGTACCGGCCGTTGTCGTACCGGCCGTTGTCGTACGTGCCGTAGGCGTCCGGCGCCGCGCCTATGCCGTACGGCTGGGTGTTGCCGGGGCGGTCGGCGGCGTACGGGTCGTGGCCGCCGTCGTAGTACTCGGGCCCCGGGCCGTGGCTGCCGCGGGGCTGCTGCCACCCGTCCCCGTACGGCTGACCGTGCCCGGGAGGCGGCGGGGGACCGCCGTACTGCGGCGGTGGGCCGCCGTAGGGCGGGCCGCCCTGCGGCGGGCCCTGCGGGCGTCCCTGCTGCCGACCGTCGTGGGACTGGCGTCCCCGGCCCATTCTGAATCCTGCCACGCAATCGAACGTACCCGGTCTTGAGCGCCGAGGTCACCGGTGCCCGGGAATACGGGGGACCTTTGCGGCCGGGACGCCGATTCCCGTAGGGGATCCGCCTTACGGGACGGGGGGATCGGGCCGGCGGGCGGCGGGGCAGCCGGGACCCGGCCGGGGGAGGTCCGGGCCCCGGCCGTCGGTGCGGCGGCCGTACGTTCTCGGCCCCCGGGCCCCGGGTCACTTGAGTCTCGTGTCCTATGACACGCGCGACCCCGCGACGGTTGTACCACCTCGTGCGCCGACACCCCCACGGCCGGTCCCGCATGGGGCGCGGGACCGGCCGCCGTGGGGGGTTGCCCGTGGTGTTTCCCGTTCCGTGCGGCCTCGCCGCGCCGCAGTGCCTGCTGCTTGCTGTACCGCCTGCTTGCTGTGCCGCCTGCTGTCGTACCGGCCTGCTGCCGTGCCGCCCCCGCCGGCCTACCTCGCCGGCTGTGGCTCCGGCTCGCTCTCCGCCGCCCCGGCGTCGTCCGCGGGCGGGTCCTCCGCCGGCTTCTTCACCGAGTCCAGCAACAGCTGCGCCACGTCCACGACGGCCAGCGACTCCTTCGCCGCCCCCGCGTTCTTCTTGCCGTTTACGGAGTCCGTAAGCATCACGAGGCAGAAAGGACACGCGGTGGACAGAATGTCCGGGTTCAGCGACAGCGCCTCGTCCACGCGCTCGTCGTTGATCCGCTTGCCGATGCGCTCCTCCATCCACATGCGGGCGCCGCCGGCGCCGCAGCAGAAGCCGCGCTCCTTGTGCCGGTGCATCTCCTCGTTCCGTACGCCCGGGACCTTGGCGATGATCTCGCGCGGGGGCGTGTAGACCTTGTTGTGCCGGCCCAGGTAGCAGGGGTCGTGGTACGTGATGAGCCCTTCGACCGGCGTCACCGGGGCCAGCCGGCCCTCGTCCACGAGGTGCTGGAGCAGCTGCGTGTGGTGGATGACCTCGTAGTGGCCGCCGAGCTGCGGGTACTCGTTGGCGATGGTGTTGAAGCAGTGCGGGCAGGTGGCGACGATCTTCTTCTTCGCCTTCTCGACCGTCACCCCCTCCTCCTCGTCCTCCCCGAACGCCATGTTGAGCATTGCGACGTTCTCCTCGCCCAGCTGCTGGAAGAGGAACTCGTTGCCCAGGCGCCGCGGCGAGTCGCCGGTGCACTTCTCGTCGCCGCCCATGATCGCGAACTTCACGCCGGCGATGTGCAGCAGCTCCGCGAAGGCCTTGGTGGTCTTCTTCGCCCGGTCCTCCAGCGCGCCCGCGCACCCGACCCAGTACAGGTAGTCGACCTCGGAGAGGTCCTCGACGTCCTTGCCGACGACCGGGATCTCGATGCCCGTGTCCGCCGCCAGCTCCTTCGTCCACTCCAGCCGCTGCTTCTTGGCGAGCCCCCAGGGGTTGCCCTTCTTCTCCAGGTTCTTCAGCATCGTGCCCGCCTCGGACGGGAAGGCGCTTTCGATCATGACCTGGTAGCGGCGCATGTCGACGATGTGGTCGACGTGCTCGATGTCGACCGGGCACTGCTCGACGCACGCGCCGCAGGTGGTGCAGGACCACAGCACGTCCGGGTCGATGACGCCCCCCGCGGCGGAGCCGCTGTCAGATGCAGCCGCCGCGGTGCCGACGAGCGCGCGCTCGGCCTCGGCGAGCGCGTCGGCCGGCACGTCCGCGAGCTGCTCCGCGGTCGCCTTCTCCGCGCCCTCGGCCGTCTTGCCGCCGCCGGCGAGGAGGTACGGGGCCTTGGCGGCGGCGTGCTCGCGCAGCGCCATGACGAGCAGCTTGGGCGACAGCGGCTTGCCGGTGTTCCAGGCCGGGCACTGCGACTGGCAGCGGCCGCACTCCGTGCAGGTGGAGAAGTCGAGGATGCCCTTCCAGGAGAAGTGCTCGACCTGGCTCACGCCGAAGACCGGCTCCTCGCCGTCCTCGTCGTCGAAGACCGTCTCGAAGTCGATCGGCTTGCCGTCGGAGACCATCGGCTGGAGCGCGCCCAGGGCGACCGCGCCGTCGGCGTTGCGCTTGAACCAGATGTTGGGGAAGGCGAGGAAGCGGTGCCAGGCCACGCCCATCGTGGTGTTGAGGCCGAGGACGATTGCCCAGATGAAGGAGGTCGAGATCTTGATCATCGCGACGAGGTAGACGAGGTTCTGGACGGTGCCGGTGCCCATCCCGTCGACCGCGGCGGTCACCGGGTACGACACGAAGTAGGCGGCCTCGTAGCCCTCGACGTGGTGCAGCGCACCCTCCAGCCCGCGCAGCACCAGGATGCAGAGGCCGATGACGAGGATGACGTACTCGACGAAGTACGCCTGCCACATCGTCGAGCCGGTGAAGCGCGACTTGCGGCCGGCCCGCGACGGCAGGCTCAGCAGCCGGATCGCGATGAGCGTGGCGACGCCGAGCGTGGTCATCAGCGCGATGAACTCCACGAACAGCTCGTACGGGAGCCAGTCGCCGATCACCGGCAGCAGCCAGTCGGCCTGGAACAGCTGCCCGAAAGCGTTGACGAGCGTCAGCACCAGGGTGAGGAAGCCGATGGCGACGAACCAGTGTGCGATGCCGATGACGCCCCAGCGGTTCATCCGGGTATGGCCGAGGAACTCCTTGGCCAGGGTGACGCTGCGCGCGACGGGGTCGTCCGTGCGGCTGCCGGCGGGGACGGGCCCGCCGAGCTGGACGAAGTTGACGATCTGCCCGATGGCGCGGGAGAAGAGCGCGACGCCGACCGCGGTGATCACCAGCGATACGACGATGGCGGCGAGCTGCATGGAGGGCTCCTCGGCCTGTCTGCTCCGGGTTTCTGCTGCTGTGTGCGTGCTGCTGTGTGGGTGCTGCCTGATGCGTGCTGTCTGATGCTGCGTTCTGCTGCGTTCTGCTGCGTTCTGCTGCGTTCTGCTGTGTGCTGCCGTGTGCTGCGGTACGTGCTGCTGATTCGCTTACCCAGCCACTACTAAGCGGTAACTTACCGCCCTTCCGCCCGAGCGTACCCGGGTGTCCCGGCCCTCTGAAGCCGCCCGGCCGGTGATGTGCGTCGCGCCTCCGGCGGCGCCGCGACCCCCGGTCCGCCGCCCGAAAACCCGTTCCCACCTGGAGTGACGCACAAAACTTGAGTCGGCCCGACTCAGCTGAATTGCGCCTGGACCTCTCGGCATGGCACTCTTGAGCCTGACCAGCTCAAGGCAGAGCATCTGTGATCCGGAGGATAGACAACATGGCACGTGCGGTCGGCATCGACCTGGGCACGACGAACTCTGTCGTCAGTGTTCTCGAGGGCGGTGAGCCCAGCGTCATCACCAACGCCGAGGGCGCCAGGACCACGCCGTCCGTCGTCGCCTTCGCCAAGAACGGCGAGGTGCTCGTCGGCGAGGTGGCGAAGCGCCAGGCGGTCACCAACGTCGAGCGGACCATCCGGTCGGTCAAGCGCCACATGGGCACCGACTGGAAGCAGCCGATCGACGACAAGGAGTTCACGCCCCAGCAGATCTCCGCGTTCATCCTGCAGAAGCTGAAGCGGGACGCGGAGGCGTACCTGGGCGAGAAGGTGACCGACGCGGTCATCACCGTCCCGGCGTACTTCAACGACGCCGAGCGCCAGGCGACCAAGGAGTCCGGCGAGATCGCGGGCCTGAACGTCCTGCGCATCGTCAACGAGCCCACCGCCGCGGCCCTCGCCTACGGCATGGAGAAGGAAGACCAGACCATCCTGGTCTTCGACCTCGGCGGCGGCACCTTCGACGTCTCGCTGCTGGAGATCGGCGAGGGCGTCGTGGAGGTCCGCGCCACCAACGGTGACAACCACCTCGGCGGTGACGACTGGGACCAGCGCGTCGTCGACTACCTCGTCAAGCAGTTCCAGAACGGCCACGGCGTCGACCTGGCCAAGGACAAGATGGCGCTGCAGCGCCTCCGCGAGGCCGCGGAGAAGGCGAAGATCGAGCTGTCCTCGTCCACCGAGACGACGATCAACCTGCCGTACATCACCGCGTCCGCCGAGGGCCCGCTGCACCTGGACGAGAAGCTGACCCGGGCGCAGTTCCAGCAGCTCACGCAGGACCTGCTGGAGCGCTGCAAGACCCCGTTCCACAACGTCATCAAGGACGCCCGCATCGAGCTGTCCGAGATCGACCACGTCGTCCTCGTCGGCGGCTCGACCCGTATGCCGGCCGTCGCCGAGCTGGTCAAGGAGCTGACCAACGGCAAGGAGGCCAACAAGGGCGTCAACCCGGACGAGGTCGTCGCCGTCGGCGCCGCCCTGCAGGCCGGTGTGCTCAAGGGCGAGGTCAAGGACGTCCTGCTGCTCGACGTCACCCCGCTGTCCCTCGGCATCGAGACCAAGGGCGGCATCATGACCAAGCTCATCGAGCGCAACACCACGATCCCGACGAAGCGCTCGGAGACCTTCACCACGGCCGAGGACAACCAGCCGTCGGTGCAGATCCAGGTCTTCCAGGGCGAGCGCGAGATCGCGGCGTACAACAAGAAGCTCGGCATGTTCGAGCTGACCGGTCTGCCGCCGGCCCCGCGGAACGTGCCGCAGATCGAGGTCACGTTCGACATCGACGCCAACGGCATCATGCACGTCGCCGCGAAGGACCTCGGCACGGGCAAGGAGCAGAAGATGACCGTCACCGGCGGCTCCGCGCTGCCGAAGGACGACATCGAGCGCATGATGCGCGACGCCGAGCAGTACGCCGAGGAGGACCACAAGCGCCGCGAGGCGGCCGAGACCCGCAACCAGGCGGAGCAGGTCGTCTACACCACCGAGAAGTTCCTCCAGGACAACGAGGACAAGGTGCCCGGCGACGTGAAGTCCGAGGTGGAGAGCGCCGTCGGCGACCTCAAGGAAGCCCTCAAGGGCGACGACACCGCGGCGATCCGCGAGGCGACCGAGAAGGCCGCCGCCACCAGCCAGAAGCTCGGCCAGGCCCTCTACGCCGACGCCCAGGCGTCCGGCGCCGCCGCCCCCGGCGGCGAGGGTGCGCAGCAGGCCCAGGGCGACGCCCCCGGCGCCGCCGCCGGTGCCGACGACGACGTCGTCGACGCCGAGATCGTGGACGACGACAAGCCGAAGGATGGTGCCGCGTGACGGAGGAGACCCCGGGCTTCGAGGAGAAGCCCGACGTCCCCACCGACGCAGAGACAGCGGAGGCGCAGCCGCCCGGCGCCCGGCGCACCGACGGAGCCGGTTCGGACGCCGCCGGTAACGGGAACGGGGACGCGAACAGCCCGCTTTCGGGTCGTCTGGACGAGACCCGCAAGGCGCTCGACGAGCGGACGAGGGACCTGCAGCGGCTGCAGGCGGAGTACCAGAACTACCGCCGGCGGGTGGAGCGGGACCGGGTCGCGGTCAAGGAGATCGCGGTCGCCAACCTGCTCACCGAGCTGCTGCCGGTGCTCGACGACATCGGCCGGGCCCGGGACCACGAGGAGCTGGTCGGCGGGTTCAAGTCGGTCGCCGAGTCGCTGGAGACCGTCGTGGCCAAGATGGGCCTCATGCAGTTCGGCAAGGAGGGCGAGCCCTTCGACCCGCTGATCCACGAGGCGCTGATGCACAGCTACTCGCCGGATGTGACCGAGACGACGTGCGTGCAGATTCTGCAGCCTGGGTATCGGATCGGCGAGCGTACGATCCGCCCCGCGCGGGTCGCGGTGGCGGAGCCGCAGCCGGGTGCGTCGGCGTCGGGTCCGGGTGCGGCGCCGCAGGGCACGGAGGACGAGAGGCCGGAGCAGGCCGACGCGGACGACGGCGGGACGGCGTCCGCCGGCGCCGGGGACGCCGGCGGCCCGGACGGCTCCGGTTCCGCGCGGCCGGGCGGGTCCGCCGACGCCGCCGGGGGAGAGACGGACAGCGGTGGCCCGGACGAGGGGTGACGCCGTAGCAGCCGCCGAGGGACGAGAGGAGGGACGCCGGGAGTGAGTACGAAGGACTTCATCGAGAAGGACTACTACAAGGTTCTCGGCGTCCCGAAGGACGCCACCGAGGCCGAGATCAAGAAGGCGTACCGCAAGCTCGCCCGGCAGTACCACCCGGACGCCAACAAGGGCGACGCGGCGGCCGAGGAGCGCTTCAAGGAGGTCTCCGAGGCCAACGACGTACTCGGCGACCCCAAGCGGCGCAAGGAGTACGACGAGGCGCGCACCCTCTTCGGCAACGGCGGCTTCCGGCCCGGTCCGGGCGCCGGCGGCGGCTCGTTCAACTTCGACCTCGGCGACCTCTTCGGCGGCTCGGGTCCCGGCCCCGGCGGCGCCGGCGGCCAGACGACCACCGGCGGCTTCGGCGGCGGCCTCGGCGACGTCTTCGGCGGGCTGTTCAACCGCGGCGGGCGTACGCAGCCGCGCCGCGGCCAGGACATCGAGTCGGAGGTCACGCTCAGCTTCACGGAGGCCATCGAGGGCGCCACGGTGCCGCTGCGGATGTCGTCGTCGGCGCCCTGCAAGACGTGCGCCGGCACGGGCGACAAGAACGGCTCCCCGCGGGTCTGCCCGACCTGCGTGGGCACCGGTCAGGTTTCCCGCGGCGGCGGTGGCGGCTTCTCGCTGACCGACCCGTGCGTGGACTGCAAGGGCCGCGGGCTCATCGCCCAGGACCCCTGCGACGTCTGCAAGGGCAGCGGCCGCGCCAAGTCGTCCCGTACGATGCAGGTCCGCATCCCCGCGGGGGTGCAGGACGGGCAGCGGATACGGCTGCGCGGCAAGGGCGGCCCGGGCGAGCGCGGCGGACCCGGCGGCGACCTGTACGTCGTCGTCCACGTCGACGGCCACCCGGTCTTCGGCCGCAAGGGCGACAACCTGCTGGTGACGGTCCCCGTCACCTTCCCGGAGGCGGCCCTCGGCGCGGAGATCAAGGTGCCCACGCTCGGCGGCCCGCCGGTCACCCTGAAGCTGCCGCCGGGCACCCCCAACGGACGTACGATGCGCGCCCGCGGCAAGGGCGCCGTCCGCAAGGACGGCACGCGCGGGGATCTGCTCGTCACCGTCGAGGTGGCGGTGCCGAAGGAGACGGACGGAACGGCGCGCGAGTCGCTGGAGTCGTACCGGAAGGCGACCGTGGGTGAGGACCCGCGCGCGGAGCTGTTCAAGGCCGCGAAGGGAGCTTGACGACGATGGACGGCAGAAACGGCGGACGCGGCGGCGCGGGCGGCCGCAACCCGTACGAGCTGACCGAGGAGACGCCGGTCTACGTCATCTCCGTGGCCGCCGAACTCTCGGGCCTGCACCCGCAGACCCTCCGCCAGTACGACCGCCTCGGCCTGGTCTCCCCGGACCGCACGGCCGGGCGCGGCCGGCGGTACTCGGCCCGGGACATCGCGCTGCTGCGGCAGGTGCAGGCGCTCAGCCAGGACGAGGGCGTCAACCTGGCCGGGATCAAGCGGATCATCGAGCTGGAGACGCAGGTCGCGGCGCTGCAGGCGAAGGTGGCGGAGCTGACGGACGCGCTGGACGGCGCGGCGTCGGCGATGGCGCAGCGGGAGGCGCAGGTGCACGCGTCGTACCGGCGGGATCTCGTGCCGTACCAGCAGGTGCAGCAGACGAGTGCGCTGGTGGTGTGGAAGCCGAAGAACAAGCGGAGCTGAGCTTTCGGCTCAGTCGGTGAGGTACGTGACCTCCACGTGGGGCGGGAGCCCCACGTGGAGGTTTCTCATGTGCGGCTGCAGGGAGACCTCGTGCAGGGAGCCGAGTCCGGCGAGCGGCGAGAGATCCCTGAAGCCGTCGAGAGGCAGGTCGAGTACGAGGTGGTCGAGCTGCGGGAAGAGGCGGGGGAACCGGCTCAGGTCGAGCGTGGAGCCGGGCGGCCGGTCGTCGACCACGCCGAGGAACGTGACGCCCGGCAGGGCGGCGTCGGCGGGTGCGACCCCCAGCAGGTCCGGCCGGCACCGCAGCCCCTTGAGCTGGCGGAGCGCGGCCAGGGCCGGCCAGTCGTCCGCGGAGCGCTCGTGCCGCCAGCCGAGATAGAGGTACATGAGGTTGGCGTGTCTGGCCAGGGGCCGCAGGTCGGAGGTGTGGCCGGTCAGCAGGTTGAGCGTTGTCAGCTCCGGAAGCTCCGGCAGCGCGGCGAGGTCCAGCGGGCGCCGGCGAAACGGCGAGAGGGACAGGTGCCGCAGCCGCGGGAGGGAGGCGAGCAGTTCGGGAACGCCGTCGGCCAGCCCCGGCACCCTGTCGAGGATCAGAGTGCGCAGCGGCAGTCCGGCCAGCGCCGAGGCGTTGCTGAGGCCGTCGCACTCGGTGAGCCGCAGATAGCGCAGCTCGTGCTGCTCGCGTAGGAAGTCCAGATCCGTGAGCCCCGGCTGACCACGGATGATCAGTTCGGTGAGAGGGCTCACGGAGAGTTCTTCGCGCAGGCATGAGGGCTCCAGCGGGCCGCGTACCTCGACCATCGGCCGGGAGCCCAGGCGTCGCAGGGCACGTAGCTCGGCGTCGGACGTGACGGTGAAGAACAGCAGGTCTGGGTCGAGCCGGGCGATGACCTCGTCCGCGTACTGCGCCGTGTCGAAGCGGTGCCACGCCCAGGCGAGCTGCCGGCGTACGGCCAGGGAGGGGTGGGAGGCGTAGCGGGCGAGGAAGGCGACGGCGCGGTCGGATTCCACGTACGACGCGGCGACCGTGGTCTTCTGCGCGATCTCGTCCGGGACGTCCTCCGGGCCGGGCAGCAGGTCCAGCACCAGCGGCCCGGCCGCGCCCAGCGCCCGTGCCTCCAGCGTCGTCGTCGGCGGGATCAGCGCCGCCGTCTCCCGCTCCACCGCCTCCCGTACCGCCGGGGCCAGCTCCGCCGCGTGGTCCAGGCAGGCGGTCGCCAGCAGCCGGATGCGTACCCCCTCGACGCCCTCCCGCGCCCGCGCCGCCGCCAGCAGCTCCCGCAGGATCTCCTCGCGCTCCCGCGGGCGGGCCTGCGCGACCGCCATGCGGATGACGTCCTCCCACTGGTCGTCCGCGGCGTGCGCGGCCAGCACGCCGACGTCGCCCTCCTCCACGGCGGCGCGGGCGCCCAGGTAGTCCTGGAAGGTGCGGTGCACGAAGTCGACGGCGCCGGGGCCGGGTTCGCGGAGGAGGCCGCTGCGGTCGCGGAAGTGCTCCAGCACGGCGCCCGCGTCGCCGAGCGCGGCGACCTCGGGGACGGCCGGGAGCGCGGCGGCGACGATGCTTTCGGCGCGGGCGCGGTCCAGTTCGGTGCGGCCGTTGCGGATCAGCCAGTACGCGAGGCGCTGGAGCACCTGCAGCTGGGGTTCCTCGCGCAGGTCGGGGACGGCCATGTCGCGCTCGCGGTCGCGGCGGGTGAGCAGCATCGACAGGGCGGCCTCGTACAGCTCCTTGCGCCCGCGCGGGAGGTGGCCGCGGCGGGCGCGGTTGAGCGCGCACATCAGGCCGCACATGAGCGGGTTGGTGGCGAGCCGGCCGAGGTCGGAGGTGTGCCGTACGGCGGCGGTGAGCTGCTGCTCGTACGCGGTGAGCTGCGCGTCGTCCGCGGCCGGGGCGCCGGTGCGCCCGGCGGTGCGCACGGCGGCGTGCCAGCGGGCGATGAAGCCGGCGAGGTCGGCGGGGCGCATGGGGGCGAGGGTCAGCTCGGTGAAGCCGTCGGCCGCGAGCCAGTTCTCGCCGACCGCGGAGGGGCGGGAGGTGACGAGCCAGCGGTTGCCGGGGAAGGCGTCGACGAGGTCGGAGAGCCAGCGGCGGGCGCGGTCGCGCTCGGCGCGCGGGACCTCGTCGATGCCGTCCACGAGGAGTAGCCCGCGGCCCGCGGCGAGCACCCGGTGCTCCCAGCCGTCGGGCTGGGCGCCGGCGAGGGGGCTGCCGGTGGCGGCGAGGAAGTCGCGGGGGGCGGGCAGGCGCTCGCCGTGCCGGGTGAGGGTGCGCAGCGGGAGGACGAAGGGGACGCGGCCGGCGAGGTAGTCCATGCCGTGTTCGGCCGCGGTGCCGGCACGGGTGGCGGAGAGGGCGAGCCACTGCACGAGGGTGGTCTTGCCGGAGCCGGCGGCGCCGCGCAGGAGGACGCGCTCGTGGGTGGCGAGGGCCTGGTCGGCGGGGATGGCGGGCTCGGGGAGGAGGGCGGCGTCGGCGGGGTCGTAGCCGGCGTCGTACGGGTCGGGGGCGGTCGGCGCGGCGCCGGGGCGGTGTTCCGGACGGTGCTCGGGGGCGGCCTCCAGCCGCAGGTACGCCACGTCCAGCGGCCACTCTGCGGGCGAGTCGGCGAGGTCGGCGCCGTAGATGGTGAGCTTGCCGTGCTTCTTCGCCGTGTACGTGAAGTAGTCGCGCTCGAAGGCCGCGTCGCGGGCGGCGGGGAGGGGCGTACGGGCGATGAGGGCGTCGAGGCGGGCGATCTGCTCCGCCTGGCGGCGGGACTGCTCCACGAGGGTGCGCGCGACGAAGGTGGAGCGCTGGCTGAAGAAGTGGAGGATGTGCAGGCAGGCGGTGTCGAGGAGGGCGTCGTGGAAGTAGGCGGCGTCCGCGGACAGTTCGCGCGCGGGGGCGCCGCCGCTGCGCGTGGCGGTCTGCCGCAGCCGGCGGGCGAGCGCCTCGGGGCCGAGCTGGACGGCCTGGACGTCGTCCAGGTCGAGGTCGCCGAGGGCGGCGAGGCTGCGGGCGAGCGCGTCCGCGACGGCGCCGGCCTCGCCGTCCCCGACGGCCGCCTCGCGCCCGCCCCGCACGCCGTTCCCGTCCCGCCCGCCGCCGGGGAGGGCGCGCCGTACGAGGGTCTCCGCGAGCTTCCGCAGCTCCCCCTCCCCCAACTCCCGCCGCTCACCCCGGAACGACACCAGCGCCGCCATCCGTACCGGCCGCCCCACCAGCCCGGCCCCGGGCCCGTCGCTGCGGAACAGCCGCCGCACCAGGGGCGCGACGACGGTGGAGGTGAGCCTGACGCCGACGGCCGTGGGTTCCATGCGGCCGACCATATAGCGGGTGGCAAGGGGTCACGTGCTGTGTTCGGCGAAGGGTCGTTTCATACGGGAATGTACACCCTCATCATCCTGAATTTCAGGAAGATGATGCTGGTTTCAGGTGGAGTTGATACGGACGGTGAGCCAATGTTCTGTTTACGGACGGGGGAGAGGATGCCGAACGTAGTCACGTACGGCCCAGTTGGTCCGGGAGTTCATAGAGTGAAGTCTCACGGTTCGGGCACGACGGCGCGAGAAGCTCCACCGGTCGGTCTCGCGCTGCTCTCCGATCGGGAACGGGAGGTGCTGCTGCTGCTCGCCGACGGCCCGACCAACCGCCGGCTCGCATCGCAGCTGGGGGTGGCGGAGAGAACGGTACGCGCACATCTGACGAACATCTGCCGCAAGCTGAACGTGGAGTCACGCGTGCAGGCCGCGCTGGTCGGGGACCGCAACCGGCGGGCGCTGCTGCGGGACGTGGCGGGCGCGGACGACGTTGCCGTAAGAGGCAATAGCCGGTGCCCGATGGTTCATGAATGATGAGGGCGAGTGCCCTCCGGGGCCCGCGGGCGCGAACTGCCAACGCAGCCCGCGGCCCCCTGCGGCACCCCTCGGGCGGAGCGCTGGTGTGTTCGCTTCCCGGCCTCACACACACCAGCGACTCCGTTCCGCCGCCCGCCACCCGCCGCCGCCCCGCCCTCGGCCGCGACCGGCGGCCGTCAGCCGCCGTCGACGATGCCGGAGCGGGCGAGCAGGAAGCCGAGCTGGGTGCGGCTGTCGCTGCCCAGGGCCGCGGAGAGCTTGGCGATGTGGGCGCGGCAGGTGCGGATGTTCATGCCGAGGCGGCGCGCGATGGCCTCGTCGAGGTGGCCTTCGACAAGGAGCTGCGCGATCTTCTGCTGGACGCCGGTGATGCCCGGCGGAGTGTCCTGGTAGGGAACCGGGCGCTCCCATGGGACGGCGATCTGCCAGAACCGTTCGAAGACGCTGACCAGATACCACACCAGACCGGGGTGCCGGATCTCCAGTGCCGTCTCGCGGTCGGGTTGCGCGGGTACGAATGCGACGGCCCGATCGATGATGAGGAGCCTCTCGGCGGTCTCGTCCATGGTGCGCACTTCCAGGCCGGTGTCCTTGAGGCCGTCCAGATACGCGAGCGTGGCGGGATGGTGCCGGTAGGTGTGGTTGTACAGGGTCCGCTGCGTGACACCACGTTCGTGTAGCTCCCGGACCCTTTGTGCGGTCGCGCGAATCTTCTCGGCGGTCCGGTTGGGCCGGCCGCTCGCGGGCTGGATCGCGAGGAACTCCTCGGTGGCGTCGTCGAGGGCACGCAGCAGCGCGGCCTCGATCTCGTCCTTCCCCTTCCAGACCGTGAGCAAGGGCGAGGCTGTCTCCCCTGCGGCGAACGTGGTGAGTTGCTCGACGGTGCCCGCCAGTGCGGCGGTGAACCGCCGGTACTCGGACAGTTCCCGCTCCAGCGGACGAATGAGGTTGGCAACCGCCTCGGACGGCGGAGCGGGGCGGAGCCGGTGCGGGGCGACGGGGTCGTGACGCAGGAGGCCGGTGTTTGTCAGGCACGGTGCGAGACCGGTGGCCTCGCGGGAGAGCTGGCCGGTGCGTAACGCGGAGGTGTAGAGCCTTCTGCCCATGTCGCAGAGGGCGGTTTCGGGGTGGGGGTGCTCCATGCTGCCGGATCTCCTTGAGTGTGCTGGAGCGGTGGGCGGATGGCGGCTATGAGCCGGGCGGGGGGTGCGCCGTCCGTCACGATTCGTCGAGCAGGCCCGAACGCGAGATGAGGTAGCCGAGTTGGGTGCGGCTGTCGCTGCCGAGCGCCGTGCTGAGCTTGGCGATGTGGGCGCGGCAGGTGCGGACGTTCATGCCGAGGCGGCGGGCGATGGCCTCGTCGAGGTGGCCCTCCACGAGGAGGCGGGCGATGCTGCGCTGGACGCTCGTGATGCCTTCCGGGGCGTCGTGGTCGGGGAGTCGGTGCTCCCAGGGGACACCGAGTTCCCAGAACCGCTCGAAGACGGCGAGCAGGAACCAGACCAGGCCCGGGTGGCGTATCTCCATGGCCGTCTCGCGGTCGGGTTGCGCGGGGATGAAGGCGACCTGTCGGTCGATGATGAGGAGCCGTTCGGAGGTCTCCTCCAGCGTGCGCACCTCCAGCCCGGTGCCGCTCAGTTCGTCCAGGTAGGCGAGCATCGCAGGGTGGTGCCGGTAGGTGTGGTTGTACAGGGTCCGCTGTAAGACGCCGCGTTCGCTCATCTGCCGTACGCGCCTGGTACTCGTGCGCATCATCGCCGGGGTCCAGTTGGTCCGGCCACCGGCTGGCTGGATGGCGAGGAACTCCTGCGCGCAGTCCTCCACCGCCCGCGCGAGCGCTGCGTCGATCCGGTCTTTCCCCTGCCAGACGGTGAACGCGGTCGCGGTCGGGTCGTCCGGGCCGACGGTCGTCAGCTGCTCGACAGTGTCGGCGATAGTTGCGGCGAAGAGCCGGTACTCGCCGAGTTCCCGCTCCAGGGGTTCGACGAGCTCGGCGAGTGCCTGGGTAGGGGGCGCCGGCACCAGCCACGGGGTGTCGCCGGGCTCGGGACGTAAGAGGTTCAGGTCGAGGAGGCAGGGCGCGGTTGCCGTCGCCTCCTGTGAGATCCGGCCGGAGCGCAGGGCCGAAGCGTAGAGCTTCCTGCCGGGGGCGCAGAGACCGGTGCTGTGGTGGGGGTGGGCCATATGTGCTCTCAGGTCTCCTCAAGGATGCCGGAGCGGGCGATGAGGTAGCCGAGCTGGGCGCGGCTGTTACTGCCCAGCGTGGCGGCGAGCCCGGCGATGTGGGCGCGGCAGGTGCGGACGTTCATGCCGAGGCGGCGGGCGATGTTCTGATCGAGGTGGCCCTCGACGAGGAGACGGGCGATGCTTCGCTGCACCCCGGTGATGCCCTCGTGGCCGGCCTCTGTATAGGCCGCCTCCTCCAAGGGGGTGGCCAACTGCCAGAACTGCTCGAAGACGCCCACCAGGTAGGTCACGAGCCCGGGGTGGCGGAGTTCCAGCGCGACCTGGCGGTCCGCCTGGGCCGGGATGAAAGCCACCTCGCGGTCGACGATGATCAGCCGTTCGATGATCTCCTCAAGGGTTCTGACCTCCACTCGTTGCGGGCCCACGAACCGCAGGTACGCGAGGGTCATCGGGGCGTCCCGGGCGGCGTGCTGGTAGAGGGTGCGCATGCGGACTCCGCGCTCGACCAGGGGGCGGACGCGCCGTAGGGCCTCGCCCAGGGCGCGCGCGCCACGGCCGGTGGCTTCGGGCTGGACGGTGAGGAGTTCCTTCGAGCACTCGCCGACCGCCAGGTCCAGTACGGCGTTGATCGTGCCGAGGCCCTCCAGGACCGTCATCGGGGAGTGACTGGTGGCAACCTCGGTGCTGATCTCGATGAACTTGCCGAATACCTCGGCGAGTTCAGCCGAGTGCCGCTGCCGTTCCCGGATGTCCCGTTCGTAGGGGAGCAGGAGCTGCTTCATGGCGTCGGATGCGGCGGCCGGTACCAGCCACCGTGGCTCGTCGGGGTCCGGGAGCAGGAGTTCCATGTCGACGAGGCAGGGTGCCCCCTGCGCGTCGGCGGCGGCGATGCGGCCGTCGCGCACGGCGGCGGCGTAGAGTTCGCGAGCCGGAGGGCAGGGCTCCGCAAGGCTGTGCGGATGCGGGTGCCTTGCGGGCATTACGTGGCCTCCAGGACTCGCGGGTGACGTCAGGACCGGTCGAGGATGCGGGAGCGCGCGATGAGGTAGCCGAGCTGCGCTCGTCCGTTGCTGCCCAGGGCGGTGGCGAGCTTGGCGATGTGGGCGCGGCAGGTGCGGACGTTCATGCCGAGCCGATCGGCGATGACCTCGTCCACGTGCCCCTCGATGAGCAGCTTGGCGATGCTGCGCTGGACTCCGGTGATCCCGTCGGGCTCCGGCTGCTCGTAGTGCAC
Organism: Streptomyces synnematoformans; assembly: GCF_039531005.1. Classification (NCBI taxonomy): domain Bacteria; kingdom Bacillati; phylum Actinomycetota; class Actinomycetes; order Kitasatosporales; family Streptomycetaceae; genus Streptomyces; species Streptomyces synnematoformans. The sequence goes on along the minus strand of NZ_BAAAPF010000028.1, from coordinate 5,653 downwards.
CTCCTCGTCGAGCGGCGTGGCGTGCTCCCAGAGGTGGTGGAAGACGCCGACGAAGTACTCGACGAGGCCTGGGTGGCGTATCTCCAGGGCTGTGTGCCGGTTCAGCTTCACCGGTAGGTCCCGGTGGGCGGGGACGAAGGCGACCTTGCGGTCAATGATGATCAGCCGGTCGATGAGTTCCTCGAGCGTGCGCAGCTCCATGAGGACCGTGTTGACCCGCTCCTGATAGGCGAGCAGACCGTAGTTGTGCCTGGCGGTGTGCTGGTAGAGGCTGCGGACGTGCACTCCACGGTTCACCAGTGGGCGCACACGGTCCACCGCCTTGTCCAGCAGCTCAGGCGCGCGAGTCCCGCCCGGCTGCACCGTCAACAGCTCCTTTGTGCACTCCGCCGTGGCTCTGCCGACGATCGCGTCGATGTTGCTCACCCCCTTGAGCTCGGTGATCGCCTGGCTGACGGTCGTTCGTTCCTCGCTGATGGACAGGAAGGGTTCGAAAGCGTTCGCCAGCGCGAGGGTCTGGTTCCTGCGTTCCTGGATCTCCCGCTCGATGGGGTGCTCAAGCCGTGCCAGCGCCGCCGCAGGAGGTACGGGACGGAGCCAGCGGGAGTCGTCGGGATCCGGGAGGAGAAGCATGAGGTCGATCAGACACGGTGCGGCTTGAGCCTCTGACCGGGAGAGGCGCCCGGCCCGCAGCGCGCGAGCGTAGAGCTCTGTGCTCGCGTCACACAGGTCGATGTATCCGTGAGGATGCTCTGGTTCGCCGCGTTTTATCCCCATTTATCCGTCCCACAGGAAGATGTGATTCAGGAACATGATGCAGTGCAGAGGTGGTGCACCGCCGTTGCGTGCGGCACCTTCTTGAGTGGGAAGCGAAATAGAGGGAGGCCGGGACTCCCCCATGGCAAAGAAGTTGGCTCGGTGGGCGGTTGCGTTCGCGGCTGCCGTCGCAGTTGTCGTCGTCTCGGGTCCATCTGGGGCCGGGGCCGATGCCGACGCAGGTGCGAGCAGCGCATCCGACACGCGGGTGCCGGTGGCGGCCCAGCAGGATCCGACGTGGAGCTAGAGCCAGACCGGAACATTGACAACCTCAGATAGCGAAGGACATCACAGACACAGGTATCACGATGACTCCAGACCACCGCCGAAAGACGGAGAACCATTGGCACTCCGTCGATCTCGCTACGGCGGTGCCCCGTCCCGGCGACAGGATGGCGGTAGCCCTTCTGGGCGAGCCAATCACCATCCTGCGCGACGGAAGCGGGGTCGTCCAGGCCTTCCGCCGGAGGTCCGGGCGTTATGTACGCTGCGTGGTGCGCTGCGGCGTGATCTTCGTCAATCTTGGCGAAGAGGATCACGTCTCCGTAGCGGCCGAGGGCGTACCGGATAGCGAGAGCATCACCCCCCACTGTGCCTGACCGGGCGGTATCCCCCGTGTCCAGATCGCCCGAGGGCACACCAGCGGTGCCATCGCGGACGCAACCCCGCGATGGCACCGCTTTTGCGTGTCCGGACGCGCATGCTAGGGGTCGGTGACCGGCGCCCGGTGGCCTTGCCGGCGCCCGGTGGAGGTTGAGTGGAGTAGACTCAACTTAGCTTACGTCGCCTCAGGCACGCCGAGCGTGGGCCGAGGCGCCGAGGCGCATCCGATACCGGCACCCCGGCAAGGAGGGGCACACAGCAGTGGACGCGGAGCTGACCAACAAGAGCCAGGAAGCGATCGCCGGCGCCAACAGCCGCGCGGTGTCCGGCGGGCACCCGGACATCACCCCCGTGCACCTGCTGCTCGCGCTGCTGGAAGTGGAGGACAACGAGAACCTCCAGGATCTGCTCGCCGCCGTCGACGCCGACCAGGCCGCCGTGCGGTCCGGGGCGGAGGCGCTGCTCGGCGGACTGCCCAGCGTGCAGGGGGCCACCGTGTCGCCGCCGCAGGCCGACCGGGAGCTGCTGGCCGTCGTCGCCGACGCCGCCGCGCGGGCGAAGAAGCTGGACGACCAGTACGTGTCGACCGAGCACCTGCTCATCGGGGTGGCCGCCGAGGGCGGGCCGGCCAAGGAGCTGCTGAAGAAGCAGGGGGTGACCGCCAAGGGGCTCGTGCAGGCGTTCGAGAAGATCCGCGGGGACCGGCGCGTCACCACCAAGAACCCCGAGAGCACGTACCAGGCGCTCGGCAAGTTCGGCACCGACCTCACCGCTGCCGCGCGCGACGGCAAGCTGGACCCCGTCATCGGGCGGGACCAGGAGATCCGGCGCGTCGTGCAGGTCCTCTCCCGGCGTACGAAGAACAACCCCGTGCTCATCGGTGAGCCCGGCGTCGGCAAGACCGCCGTCGTGGAGGGGCTTGCGCAGCGGATCGTGAAGGGCGACGTACCGGAGAGCCTGAAGAACAAGCGGCTCGTCGCGCTCGACCTGGGCGCCATGGTGGCCGGGGCGAAGTACCGGGGCGAGTTCGAGGAGCGGCTGAAGACCGTGCTCGCCGAGATCCGGGAGAGCGAAGGCCAGGTCATCACGTTCATCGACGAGCTGCACACCGTGGTCGGCGCCGGCGCGGGCGGCGAGTCCGCGATGGACGCCGGCAACATGCTCAAGCCCATGCTCGCCCGCGGCGAGCTGCGCATGGTGGGCGCCACCACCCTCGACGAGTACCGCGAGCGGATCGAGAAGGACGCCGCGCTGGAGCGCCGCTTCCAGCAGGTGCTGGTGGCCGAGCCCACCGTCGAGGACACCATCGCCATCCTCCGCGGCCTCAAGGGGCGCTACGAGGCGCACCACAAGGTCGTCATCGCCGACTCCGCGCTCGTCGGCGCCGCCACCCTCTCCGACCGGTACATCACCTCGCGCTTCCTCCCCGACAAGGCCATCGACCTCGTCGACGAGGCCGCCTCCCGGCTCCGTATGGAGATCGACTCTTCTCCTACGGAGATCGACGAGCTGCAGCGTGCGGTCGACCGCCTCCGTATGGAGGAGCTGGCGCTGAAGAACGAGTCCGACATCGCCTCCCGCGAGCGGCTGGAGCGGCTGCAGCGCGACCTCGCGGACAAGGAGGAGGAACTGCGCGGCCTCACCGCCCGCTGGGAGAAGGAGAAGCAGGGGCTCAACCGGGTCGGCGAGCTGAAGGAGCGGCTGGACGAGCTGCGCGGCACCGCCGAGCGCGCGCAGCGCGACGGCGACTTCGACACCGCCTCCAAGCTCCTCTACGGCGAACTGCCCGCCCTGGAGCGCGAGCTGGAGGAGGCGTCCGCCGTCGAGGAGGAGGTCAAGCGGGACACGATGGTCAAGGAGGAGGTCGGCTCCGACGACATCGCCGACGTCATCTCCTCCTGGACCGGCATCCCCGCCGGCCGGCTGCTGGAGGGCGAGACGCAGAAGCTGCTGCGGATGGAGGAGGAGCTGGGCCGGCGCCTCGTCGGCCAGGACGAGGCCGTACGGGCCGTCTCCGACGCCGTACGCCGCACCCGCGCCGGCATCGCCGACCCCAACCGGCCGACGGGCTCGTTCCTCTTCCTCGGCCCCACGGGCGTCGGCAAGACCGAGCTGGCCAAGGCGCTGGCCGACTTCCTCTTCGACGACGAGCGGGCCATGGTCCGCATCGACATGAGCGAGTACGGCGAGAAGCACTCCGTCTCCCGCCTGGTCGGCGCGCCGCCGGGCTACGTCGGGTACGAGGAGGGCGGCCAGCTCACCGAGGCCGTCCGGCGGCGCCCGTACTCGGTGATCCTGCTGGACGAGATGGAGAAGGCGCACAGCGAGGTCTTCGACATCCTGCTGCAGGTGCTCGACGACGGCCGGCTGACGGACGGCCAGGGCCGCACCGTCGACTTCCGCAACACCATCCTCATCCTCACCTCCAACCTCGGCTCCACCTTCCTCGTCGACCCGATGATCAAGGATGAGCAGAAGCGGGAGGGGGTGCTGGAGACGGTGCGGAAGGTCTTCCGGCCCGAGTTCCTCAACCGGCTCGACGACCTCGTCGTCTTCAACGCCCTCGGCGGCGACCAGCTCCGGCGCATCGCCGGCCTCCAGGTCGCCCATCTGCAGGAGCGGCTCGCCGAGCGCCGGCTCACGCTGCAGGTCAGCGACGCGGCGCTGGACTGGCTCGCGCGCCTCGGCGTACCGGAGGACGAGGCGGAGCCCGACCTCAGCTACGGGGCGCGGCCGCTGCGGCGGCTGGTGCAGACGGCGATCGGCGACCAGCTGGCGAGGGAGATCCTGGCGGGCGAGGTGCGGGACGGGGACACGGTGCGGGTGGACGTCTTCGCCGACCACCTGCTCGTCGGCCCCGCGCTGTAGGCGGGTGGGCGGCGGCGTCGGCGGCGCGGCGGTCGGGGCCGGGGGCCGGGCGGTTGCCGCTACGGCGGCGGGGGGTGTTCCGCCGTCGTAGCGGGTTGTCCACAGGGTGTCGTTGCCGGGTTGCGGGCACGGCCCCCCGGTGGGGGAGGATGGGCGGGAACCGTTCGAAGGGAACCCCACGTGAGCATCGACCCGTCCTCGATTCCGAATTTCGGGGGCAAGCAGCCCGAATCCCGCGGCAGCGGTGGCCCGCAGGGGCCCATCGTGCCGGACCAGGACCTGGTCAAGCAGCTCCTGGACCAGATGGAGCTGAAGTACGTCGTCGACGAGGAGGGGGACCTCGCGGCGCCGTGGGAGCAGTTCCGCACGTACTTCATGTTCCGCGGCGAGGCAGAGCAGCAGCTCTACTCCGTCCGGACCTTCTACGACCGGCAGCACGAGCTGGACGCCAAGCCGCAGCTGCTGGAGGCCATCGACGACTGGAACCGCCGCACGCTGTGGCCGAAGGTCTACACGCACACGCACGACGACGGCTCCGTCCGGCTGATCGGCGAGGCGCAGATGCTGATCGGCACGGGCGTGGCGCTGGAACACTTCGTGTCGAGCACCGTCAGCTGGGTGCGGGCTTCGATCGAGTTCGACAAGTGGCTCGTGGAGACGCTCGGGCTGCAGCAGGAGGTGGACCTCGAAAAGCCGGATGACGCCGGTGGCGACGCGGGCGGCGCGGACGACGACGGGCCGAAGCCGGCCTGAGGGCAGGACGGCGCGTGCCGCGGTCCCGAGGCGCCGGTCGCCGGCGGGGCGGCCGGTCGGCGTCGGCCGGGGCGCGGGCGTCCGGGCGCGGGGCCGGTCAGGTCCGCCCGGTGGGCCGGTCAGCCGTCCGTCAGTGCTGCGCACAGCGCCTTGTACGCCTCCGTGCCCGGTGTGACCGGCGCGTAGTGGCCGGTGCCGGGCAGCTCCCGCAGCTGCGCCCCCACGGCGCGGGCGTAGCGGCGGGACAGCTCCGACGGTACGTCGGCGTCGGCCTCGCCGTCGACCAGCAGCACCGGCGCGGTGGGGGCCGGCATCCGCATCGGGTCGGTCTCGTCGAGCCGCTCGGCCCCGTGTTCGGCGCCGCCGAGGAGTCCGGCGACGGCGTCGTCGCTCAGGTCCAGCTCGTGGGCCCGGGCCAGGTCCGCGACGGTGGCGACGCCGACGACGCGGGAGACGGCGGTGGGGCACCGCGAGGCGGCCCAGAGCGCGAGGTGGCCGCCCGCGGAGTGCCCGGCGAGCACCACGGGCCCGGCGCCGAGCATCGCGGCGACCGCCGGCGGCAGGTGGTCGAACGTCGCGGGGAACCCGGCCCCGCCGTCGCCCGCCGCGCCCG